>JAKFDG010000400.1:0-1977 GCA_036677285.1 Pseudoxanthomonas sp. | reverse complement strand
CATCCAGTCCATGGTCGCGGCGCCATCGTGCACTTCACCGATCTTGTGGCTGACGCCGGTGTAGAACAGGATGCGCTCCGACGTGGTGGTCTTGCCCGCGTCGATGTGGGCCATGATGCCGAAGTTGCGGTAACGCTCGATGGGAGTGGTGCGAGCCACGACAGTCTCTCTTTTTTGTGTTTGCGGATGGCCGAACGCCGCCCTTGGGCGGCCTTCGGATTCTTCATGCGACGGAAGCCGTCGCAAGGGCGCCTAGATGGCGCCGGAGGGTCCGCAATTCAAGACGCCAGCGATCAACGCGGCGCCCGCGGACCCGGGCAAATCACCAGCGGTAGTGCGCGAACGCCTTGTTCGCTTCCGCCATGCGGTGGGTTTCTTCGCGCTTCTTGATGGCGCCGCCACGGTTTTCCGAGGCGTCCAGCAGTTCGGCGGCCAGCTTGCGCGGCATCGAGTTCTCGCCGCGCTTACGGGCGGATTCGATCAGCCAGCGCATGGCCAGGGCAAGGCGGCGCGACGAACGCACTTCGACCGGCACCTGGTAGGTGGCACCGCCCACGCGGCGCGATTTCACTTCGACCGTCGGCGAGATGTTGTCCAGCGCCTTCTCGACCAGCTCGAGGGCGTTGGGATTCTTCTCGCTGATCACTTCCATGGCGCCATACACGATCTTCTCGGCCACGGACTTCTTGCCGCTGTACATGACCATGTTGATGAAACGGGCGATGGTGTGGCTGCCGTGCTTGGGATCGGGCAGGACGGTACGCTGTGGGGTTGAGCCTTTACGCGACATGATCTATTTCCTTAAGCCTTCGGGCGCTTGGCGCCGTACTTGGAACGGCCCTGGCGACGCTTGGTGACGCCGGAGGCGTCCAGCGAACCGCGGACGGTGTGATAACGAACACCCGGAAGATCCTTGACGCGACCGCCACGGACCAGGACCACGGAGTGCTCCTGCAGGTTGTGGCCTTCACCACCGATGTAGCTGATGATTTCTTCCTGATTGGTCAGGCGAACCTTGGCTACCTTGCGAAGCGCCGAGTTCGGCTTCTTCGGGGTGGTGGTGTACACGCGCGTGCACACGCCACGACGCTGCGGACACTTGTCCAGCGCGGGCGACTGGCTCTTGTAGGTAGGGGCCTGCCGCGGCTTGCGGACGAGCTGGTTGATCGTTGCCATCTTTATGGATTCTTTCGAATGAAGGCCGGAGCCTTGTGCGTGAAAATGACGGCAGGCCGCATGACGGCCCGCCGAGACAGGAAAGTATAGCTGGCAGGTTAAAACCCCGTCAACCGACGGATCAGCCTGCTGGCCCTCCTGGGCCGGAACACGGGGCGCATCCTGCGCCCCATTTCACCTGGTTCGCCCCGCCCGGCAAGCCGGGAAGGACTTCTCTGCTTACTCTTCGGTGCCTGCCACGGAATCGGCCGCTACGACGGGTTCGGCCGCCGGGGCTTCCGCCAGGGGGGCGGCCACCAGGGCCTCCATTTCCGAATCGGTCAGGCCCGAGGCGTTGCGGCGACGGCTGGCGTGGTAGGTCAAGCCGGTACCGGCCGGGATCAGGCGGCCCACGATCACGTTTTCCTTCAGGCCGCGCAGGTTGTCGCGGGTGCCGCGGACGGCCGCCTCGGTCAGCACGCGGGTTGTTTCCTGGAAGGAGGCGGCCGAGATGAACGACTCGGTGGCCAGCGAGGCCTTGGTGATGCCCAGCAGGACCGGATCGTACTTGGCCGGCAGCTCGTTCTTGGCCAGCAGCTTGGCATTCTCCTCCAGCACGCGCTGGCGTTCGGCCTGTTCACCGTGCAGGTACTTGCTGTTGCCAGCGTCGGTGATCTCGACCTTGCGCAGCATCTGGCGGGTGATCACCTCGATGTGCTTGTCGTTGATCTTCACGCCCTGCAGGCGGTACACGTCCTGGATTTCCTTGACCAGGTAGGCGGCCAGCGGCTCCACGCCCAGCAGGCGGAGGATGTCCTGCGG
>JAKFDG010000399.1:0-1642 GCA_036677285.1 Pseudoxanthomonas sp. | reverse complement strand
CGCCAACTTCCTGCTGTTCACCATGCTGTCGTCCGACAACCCGGCGCACGACCCGGTCGCGCTGGGTGACTATGCCTCGCGCAACATCGTGCCCGAACTCCAGCGCCTGCCCGGCATCGGCCAGGCCCAGCTGTTCGGCAGCGAACGAGCCATGCGCATCTGGCTCGACCCGGCCAAGCTGACGGGCTTCAGCCTGTCGGCGAGCGATGTCAACGCCGCGATTCGTGCGCAAAATGCGCAGGTGGCCGCCGGCAGCATCGGCGACCGGCCGAATGTGACAGGTCAGAGCATCGCCGCCACCGTGGTGGTCAATGGACAGCTCGCCAACGTCGGGCAATTTGGCAATATCGTGCTGCGCGCCAACGCCGATGGCTCGTCGGTGCGCCTGAAGGATGTGGCGCGCATCGAACTGGGCGGCCAGACCTACGCCACGTCGGCGCGCCTCAATGGCCAGCAGGCCGTGGGTATCGGTGTGCAGCTCGCGCCCAGCGGCAATGCGCTCGCTTCGGCCAAGGCTGTGCGCGCGAAGATGACCGAACTTGAGCGCTACTTCCCGGCTGGCATGAAATGGGACATTCCCTACGACAGCTCGCGCTTCGTCAAGATATCGATTTCGCAAGTGGCCGAGACGCTGTTTGAGGCGGTGGCGCTGGTGTTCCTGGTGATGTTCCTGTTTCTGCAGAACTGGCGCTACACCATCATCCCGACCATTGTGGTGCCCATCTCGCTGCTGGGCACCTTCGCGACGCTGCTGGCGCTCGGGTTTTCGATCAACGTGCTCACCATGTTCGGCATGGTGCTGGTGATCGGCATCGTGGTGGACGACGCGATCGTGGTGGTCGAGAACGTCGAGCGCATCATGAGCGAGGAAGGCCTGCCGCCGCTCGAGGCCACGCGCAAGGCCATGAAGCAGATCTCGGGCGCCATCATCGGCGTGACCGTGGTGCTGATTTCCGTGTTCGTACCGCTGGCGTTCTTCGCCGGCTCCACCGGCAACATCTACCGCCAGTTTTCGGCGGTGATGGTGTCGTCGATCGGCTTCTCGGCGTTCATGGCGCTGTCGCTCACCCCGGCGCTGTGCGCCACGCTGCTCAAGCCCGTGGAGGCCGGACACCACCACGAGAAGACCGGCTTCTTCGGCTGGTTCAATAGGGGCTTTACGCGTACGGCCAAGAGCTATGAAGGCATGGTGGCGCGCATCCTCAAGCGTGCGGCGCGCTATCTGGTGATCTATGTCGCGATCATCGGCGCGATCGCCGTGGTCTTCCTGCGCCTGCCCACTTCGTTTTTACCCAACGAAGACCAGGGCAACCTGCTGGTGAATGTGCAGCTGCCTCCAGGCGCGACGTACGAGCGTACGCTTTCGGTGATGCAGACTGTCGAAGCGTTCATGCTCAAGCAGCCTGAAGTGGAAAGCATGGTCGGCGTGCTGGGCTTCAGCTTCTCCGGCCAGGGCCAGAACGCTGCGCTTGCATTCGTGACGCTCAAGGACTGGAAAGAGCGCGCAGGCGAGGAGCACTCGGCCGGAGCGGTTGCGGGACGGGCCTTCGGTGCGCTCATGGGTGTGCGTGATGCGTTCATCTTTCCGCTGAGCCCGCCACCGATTCCCGAACTGGGCACGGCGTCGGGGTTCAGCTTCCGT
>JAKFDG010000398.1:0-1938 GCA_036677285.1 Pseudoxanthomonas sp. | reverse complement strand
AACTCGTTGACCATGCGCGATTGCAGGTCGTTCTTCGACAGCTCGACCGCGCGGCGCGCCAATGCCGGATCGGCGCCGATCTCCTTCGCAATGATTTCCGCGAGCGCTGCGACGCGCTGCACCTTGTCGCTCACCGTGCCGAGCTTGGCCTGATAGGTCACGCCCTTCAGCCCTTCACCCATCGCCGCCAGACCCTGCTTCAGGTCCTCGTCGAAGAAGAACTTCGCATCCGAGAAACGCGGGCGTATCACCCGCTCGTAGCCCTTGCGGACTTCGGCGATGTCCTGCGATTCGATGTTGGCGATGCCGATGAAGTGTTCGGTCAGCTTGCCGCCGTGGTCCAGCACCGGGAAGAACTTCTGGTTCGCCTCCATGGTGGCGATCAACGCCTCCTGCGGCACCGTCAGGAACTCCTTCTCGAAACTGCAGCGCACCGCCGCGGGCCATTCCACCAGGCAGTTCACCTGCTCCAGGTTGTCCGCGGTGATGCGCGCGGAACCATCGACCTCGCGCGCCGCCTTTTCCACTTCATGCACGATGCGCTCGCGGCGCTCATCCGCATCCACCAGCACGTGCGCGGCGCGCAGCGCATCGATGTACTCGCCGGGTTGGCCGATCCACACCGGCTTGTCGTGCTCGAAACGATGGCCGCGGCTCATGCGGTCGCTGCGCACGCCCATCAGTTCGGCGTCGACCACGTCCTTGCCCAGCAGCAGCACCAGCCAGTGCACCGGACGCGCGAACGCATAATCGTGGTCGCCCCAGCGCATCGGCTTGGGGATCGGCATCGCGGCGATGGCCTCGCGCACGACTTCGGGCAGCAGCGTTGCCGTCCTCATCCCTGGCTTCACCGAGCGATGCACGAAACGTTCTCCCTTGGCGTCGCTGGTCTTCTCCAACTGGCTCCAGTCGATCCCCGCCTTGGCGGCGAAACCCTGCAACGCCTTGGTCGGCTGGCCGTCGGCGTCCAGGGCGATGTTGAGGTACGGGCCCAGCACTTCGGATTTCTGTTCCGGCTGCTCCACGTCCACGCCCGGCAGCGACACGGCCAGGCGACGCGGCGTGTACAGCGGCCTGGCATCGCCGCGATCGAAGCCGATGCCGCGCTTGCCCAGCGCCTCGATCACGCCGTCGAAGAAGGCCTGCGCCAGCCCCGGCAATGCCTTGACCGGCAGTTCCTCAGTGCCCAGTTCGATCAACAACGGTTGCTGCGTGCTCATGCGGAGTCCTGTGTGGAGCGCTCGCCGCCTTCGGGACCGTAGAAGATCACCCAGGTGGCGAAGTCGTCGCTGAAATTCTCGAAACGGTGTTCGATGCCGGCGGGCACGAACAGCAGCTCGCCCGGCTGGAAAGGTTTGCGGATGCCGTCGTTGACGAAGTCGCCGTTGCCCGACACCACCACGTAGACCTCATCGCGCGCATGCGGCGTCTGCTCGTCCACCCCGACCGGCTGGTAGATCTCCACCGACAGCGAGCCATGGGTGAACAACTCCACGTAGGGAAGCTTGTCCTTGTCGCGTGCCAGTGCGGCCAGCGCGGCGTGCGGGGTCAGACGCTCGTTCATGGAACGGTGGGTACCGGCGCATCGAACGGAACATGGAACTGGCGGAACACCGGCAAGGCCTCGCAACGCTCGACATGCGCCTGCAGCGCCGGATACGCGGAGAGATCGATCGGCACCGCTTCGCGCAGGTAGGTCACGTTGCAGGCCAGGGTGATGTCGGCCTGGGACATGGCTTCACCGACCAGCCAGCCGCCTTCGCGCGTGGCGCATTGGCGCTCCAGTTCCGCCAGGGCGCCATGGATCTGGACGCGGCAGCGTTCGAGGAAAGGCTCGTGGCGTTTTTCCTCGGGACGGAACACGCGTTCCATCACCATGAGGATGCCCTTGTCCACGGCACCGGTGGCCATGGCGATCAAGGCCTGCGCCTGCCGGCG
>JAKFDG010000397.1:0-4025 GCA_036677285.1 Pseudoxanthomonas sp. | reverse complement strand
GCGACCCAACCTGCACGATCTGTACGTGGGCCGCGTGGTCCTGACCACGGTGCTGCTGGTCTGGGCGGTGCTGGTGGGCCTGGATGTGATCAACGCCATGGCTGGCGAAGTCGGCGATCTGGGCAAGGGCAATTACAGCTTCGGGCATGCGGTGGCTTACGTCGCCTATACGATCCCGCGCCGTGCCTACACCATGTTCCCGACCTCGGCGGTCATCGGTGCGCTGATGGGCCTGGGCCAGTTGGCGACGAGTTCGGAATTGATCGCGTTGCGCGCCGTGGGCCTGTCGCGGCGGCGCCTGACCCTGTCGGTGGCGATCACCCTGGCGTTGCTGACGGGGCTGATGGTGTTCGGCATGGAAACCGTGGGCACCCGTGGCCAGACCCTGGCCGACACCCTCAAGACCTCTGCTACTTCCAGTAACCTGGCGGTGGCCAAGTACTCGGGCCTGTGGGCGCGGGAAGGGAACACCTTCCTCAATGCGCAGAGCGGGGACGAGCGAGTCCAGGACGGCAAGCAATGGCTGCAGTTGCGCGACGTGCGCCTGTACGAGCTGGCCGAGGACGGCAGGCTGGCGTCCATCGCCCATGCCGCGACCGCCGAACATTTCGAAGGCACGTGGGTGCTGAAGAACGTCTTGCGCACCACCTTCAACGAGCGTTCGGTCACCCAGCAGCAGGTGCTCGGCATGCGCTGGAAATCCGAGCTGGACCCCGCAGCGCTGGCGGCGACCATCGCCAAGCCGCGCTACATGGCGGCGAGCGATCTGTGGAGCAGCATCAATTACCGCAAGCGCAATGCGCTGGATGCGCGCGAGTACGAGGACGTCTACTGGGGCCGTTGGTTCTATCCGCTCAACGTGCTGGCGCTGTGCCTGGCGGCGATCCCGTTCGCCTTCGGCAGCCTGCGCAGCGGTGGCCTGGGCAAGCAGCTGTTCCTGGGCATCCTGTTCGCGCTCGGCTTCTGGGTGGTGCAACTGCTGTTCAGCCGCCTGGCCGGCGCGTTCAAGTTCGACTACCGCATTGCCTATCTATTGCCGCCGTTCGTGATGCTGGCGGTGTCGGCGTTCTTGTTCAGGCGGCGAAGCAGTTAGCGTTGTCGACATCTTGATCAATTCGACCCGCGAAGCGGGTTCGGCTTGAATGAATTGTTAGCTGCCGTCACCGTCATGGGTGACAGCCATGTCATCCGGCGGCGACAGCAGCTTGGAAGTTCCCTCCGAGACGACGCACTCCACGACAAGCTCCTTAGCGGAGCGCCACCGAGCGCGAATCTCGGGTCTGCAGTAGCCTGCAAAGACAAGAGTGGAAGCTGACGAGAGTGGTGTGTGCGGGTTTCGCACAAACACTCCTTGTCCATAAGGAACCACGTCTCCCTCAGACAGCATTCTGGCTTCGGCGAGATACTTTCCGGAAGGCGATAAGACGCCACCCGAGCCGAGTGCGCCATGCTCCATCCGCCACATCCATTCCCGTGCACAGACGCCGATCGCGAGTGCAATGCCGATCGTGACTGCAATGAAGATGAGTATGCGGAGAGCTCTCATAGGCAGCTAACTTGTTATTAGTTCTTCGGCAGCCGGATCATGCGCGTACCGCTCACCCGGTCATGCCACGTCAGCTTGTCGCGATCCACCCACGCCCACCAGAAACCCAATCCACCGAGCAGCAACGACACGGTCGCCATTGCATACCGCTGGCACAACGCACGCCAGCTCGGTGCCGTGCCATCGGCGGCAATCACTTTCAACCTCCAGGGCCGCATTCCAAGCGTCTGTCCGCCGCGACGCCAGCTCAGCACCGCGTACGCACCGGTGACCAGCCAGCACATCAGCCACAGCACGATCTGCAACGGACTGAATGGAGCGATGTTGTCGTGCGCGCCGTGGCCGGCAAGGCTATAGCCGAGGGTGAAGGCGGCGCCGAGCAGCATCCACAGCGCCAAGGCGGGCCACAGGTCGTACAGCAGGCCGAGCAGGCGCCAGCCGATCAGCGCGCGCGGTTTTTCGATTTCGGATGTTTCTGCATTCATCGCATCAGCATAGCCGCCGTGCGGCGCCATCGCTAAGCTGGGAACATGAGTGCCCGCACCCCCGCCGAACGCCGCACCCGCGCCATGGCCATGCCGTCGGTGCCCGAGTCCGATGCGGTGGCAATCGCTGCCTTTCTCGACGCGATCTGGGCGGAGAGCGGACTGGGCAGGCAATCCCTGGACAGTTACCGGCGCGACCTGGAAGGCTTCGCGCGCTGGCGCAGCGCCGCCGAGGGCGGACTGGCCAACGCCGACCGCGCCGCGCTGTTCGACTATCTTGCCTGGCGTACCCAGCAGGGTTATTCGCCGCGCAGCAATGCGCGGCTGCTGTCCTCGCTGCGCGCCTTCTTCGCCCACCGCCTGCGCCGCGGCGACCGCCGTGACGACCCGACCGCCTTGCTGGCTCCGCCCAAGCTGCCGCGATCGCTGCCCAAGGCCTTGTCGGAAACCGAGATCGACGCGCTGCTCGCGGCGCCGCTGGTCGACACCACGCTGGGCCTGCGCGACCGCGCCATGTTCGAACTGATGTACGCCGCCGGCCTGCGCGTCAGCGAACTCGTCGACTTGCCGGCGACCGCGGTCAACCTGCGCCAGGGTGTGCTGCGGGTGACCGGCAAGGGCAGCAAGGAACGGCTGGTGCCGCTGGGCGAGGAATCGCAGCACTGGCTGGAGAAATACCTGGCCGAATCGCGTCCCGCCCTGGCCGCGAAGCGCAGCCTTGCGGCATTGTTCATCGGCGCCAGCGGCGAAGCGCCCAGCCGCCAGCAGTTCTGGGGGCTGGTGAAGCGTTATGCGGCCGCCGCCGGGATCGACCCGAAGAAGATCAGCCCGCACGGCCTGCGCCACAGCTTCGCCACTCATCTGCTGAATCGTGGCGCCGATCTGCGCGCCCTGCAGATGCTGCTGGGCCACAGTTCCCTGTCCACCACCCAGATCTACACCCTGGTCGCGCGCGAACACCTGCAGCAGCTGCACGGAAAGCACCATCCCCGCGGGTAAGCCCGGGCGCGCTTCGTGCGGAGCGGGTCTTGCGCGTGAAGCCGGCAGCCCCGGGATGTGGGAAAATCAACTGAACTCCGGAGACGCCAGCGCGGTCCCACCGTGCTGCGCTCCCCATACCCCAAGGATTGCTCAATGAAGCACTTGTTCTGCATCGCCGCGCTGTTGGGCACTGTCAGCCTGTCCGCATGCGCCCAGGCCCCGCAATCCGGCCAGGCGACCAAGCCTGCGACCGCCGCAACGCCAGGCCCGGACGCCGCCAAGGCAACTACTCCGGATGAGCGCGCGCTCCAGGCCCTGAAAACCCTGAATCCGAAGGTCCAGGTCGACCATATAGGCGCCGCCGTGCTGCCGGGCTTCCGCGAAGTGATCGTGGGCGGGCAGGTGGTTTACGTCAGCGATGACGGCAAGTACCTGGTGCAGGGCACCCTGCTCGACATCGCCGCGAAGAAAGAGCTCTCCCAGTCCAGTCCGGCCCTGGCCAAGTATCGCCAGGACCTGCTCAAGAGCATCAAGACCAGCGACCGCATCGTGTTCGCGCCGGCCAACCCGGTCTATACCGTCAGCATCTTCACCGACATCGAATGCGGCTACTGCCGCAAGCTGCACAGCGAGATCGCCGAATACAACAAGCAGGGCATCGCGATCGAATACATGGCGTTCCCGCGCATGGGCCTGGGCAGCCCGGACCACACCAACATGATCTCGGTGTGGTGTGCCGCCGACCGCAAGCAGGCCCTGACCGATGCCAAGGCCGGCAAGCCGGTCGCACCCAAGGCCTGCAAGAGCAGCCCGGTGGACATGGAATACGACGTCGGCCAGCGCCTCGGCGTTTCCGGCACCCCGGCCATCTATGCGGCGGATGGCACCCAGCTGGGTGGCTACGTGCCGCCGCAGAAGATGCGGCAGATGCTCGACGAGCTGGCGGGCAAACCCGTGGCCGGCAAATCGGCCGGGATGAACTGATGCACGACGAAGCCGGCCCCGCGCCGGCT
>JAKFDG010000396.1:0-8172 GCA_036677285.1 Pseudoxanthomonas sp. | reverse complement strand
GCCTTCGACGGCATCCAGGAAAACATCGCCCTGGTCGATCGTCCCGAGAACGGTTGCGCCATCGTGCATTCGGATTCCGGTGAAGGCATCCAGCGCTTGAACCAGGAAGCGGCAAAGGTGATCGCCCACGCGCACCGCGCAGGGATCGAGATCGCGCCGGAGCGCGCGATCCGCTGGATCACGCAGAATCCGGCCAAGTCTATGGGCGTCCTGGAGCAGACCGGCACCCTGGAGGCCGGCAAGATGGCCGACGTGGTGGTGTGGAACCAGAACCCCTTCAGCGTGTATGCACACGCCGAGCAGGTCTACATCGATGGTGCGCGCGTGTACGACCGCGATGATCGCTCGCGGCAACCGGAGTCGGATTTCATGCTGGGACAGGGGGAAGGCCTGTGAAGCCCTCGCGCGAGAATATTCCGTCGTCATCCCGGCGTACGCCGGGACCCAGTGCTTTTGCTTCCCTTTCCAAGGGCCTAACGGTGATGCAACAACAAGATCAAAGTCGCTGGGTCCCGGCGTTCGCCGGGATGACGAGCAAGAGTGTTCTCGCTTGCTTGCTGGCGTTGTTCACCACTTCTTCCTTCGCCCAGGACGTCCTGATCCGCCACGCCACCGTGCATACGGCGGGCACCCAAGGCACGTTGCAGAACGCCGACGTGCTGGTCCAGGGCGGCGTGATCCGCGCGGTGGGCAACAACCTGGCTGCCCCCGCCAACATCGGCGTGATCGAAGCCAACGGCAAGCCGCTCACGCCAGCGTTCTTCGGCGGCATCACCGAGATCGGCATCGAGGAAGTGTCCGGCGAAGCCGCGACCGTCGACAGCGCGGTGAAACTGGCCGAACAGCCGATGCGACCGGAGTTCGACGTGACCCTGGCCTACAACCCGGAGTCGGTGCTGGTGCCGATCGCGCGGATCGAGGGCCTGGGTTTCACCCTGCTGGGGGCGACCACCGGCGGTGCCTTCATCGCCGGCCAAGGCGGCGTGGTGCGCCTGGATAGCGGCGCCGACACGATTGGCCCGCGTGCGCTGTTCGTGAAACTCGGCAGCGATGTGCTGGGGCTCAGTGGGAATTCGCGCGCCGCGCAGTGGATGCTGCTCGACCAGCTGGTCGGGGAAGCGCGCGGCCGCATCGCCACCGATTCCCCGCATGCACTGCTGACCCCTGCCGGCCGCGCGGTGCTGGCGAAGTACCTGGCCGGCAGTGGGCGCATCGTGGTGTACGTCAACCGCGCCGCCGACATCCGCCAGTTACTGCGCTGGGCCCAACGCGAGCGCGTGCGCATCGCCATCGCCAGCGGCGTGGAGGCGTGGAAACTGGCGCCCCAGATCGCGCAGGCCAAGGTACCGGTGTTCGTCGATGCGCTGGCCGACCTGCCCGGCGACTTCGACCAGATCGGCGCCACCCTGGAGAACGCCGCGCGCCTGCATGCGGCCGGGGTCGAGGTCAGCTTCGCCCAGTTCAACGATGCCTCGCACAACGCGCGCAAGCTTCGCCAGTACGCGGGCAATGCGGTGGCCAATGGCCTGCCGTGGGAAGTAGGCCTGGCTGGCCTGACCCGCGTGCCTGCGCAGGTGCTGGGCGTGGGCGACAAGCTGGGTACGATCGCGCCGGGCAAGATCGCCGACCTGGTGCTGTGGACCGGCGATCCGCTGGATGTGGCCAACGTGGCTGAACAGTTGTGGCTGGGGGGGCGAGCGGTCCCGATGCGTTCGCGCCAGACCGAACTGCGCGACCGCTACCTGCGCGCCGCCGGTCCATTGCCGCGCGCGTATTCGCCCTGATCGCGTGAGGCGTATGCTCGTCCCGTCCGCGATGACCGCGGGCGGGGAGCACGGGGAATGATGTCAGTGACGACGCTATGGGCATTGCTGGTGGCAGGCGGATTCGCTATCCAACCACCCGGCCAGTTCCACGGCGACGAGCCCGTCGCACGCGACGGCGAAAGGTGGTTGGCGTTGCGCGTCGATGGCGATGCGGCGGCGCTGGTGGCGACCACGCTGGAAGTCCGTGCGGTGCGGGATGAATTGCTGGATGAATCCGACCAGCGCAGCGGCCTGGAGGTTTCCTCGCAGGACGACGACAAGGTCATTGCTTATCTGCGTGGCAGCAGATTGAAGGCCGGCGTTATCGAAAGCGCAACGGTCGGATCGATGAATCCGGATGTCGCCGGTTGGCCATACGAAATCACTTTCCGGGCGCAGCGCTATCGCCTCGCCAGCGAATGCGACAAAGCGCCGCGCGACGCCAAGGCGGAGCAGCGGCAGTTCGATTGCCGCATCGTCCTGCATGCCGACGGCCGGACACAGACATTGTCGGAACTCACCGGCTACTACGAATACCAGGCCGCCACGATGTCCTTGAGCGACGAGGGCGGCGCCGTCCTGCTGTTCGCCGGCGACCTGGACCAGGATGGAAAACTCGATCTTGTTTTCGACACCACCGATCATTACAACGTCTCGCGTCCAACCCTGTTCCTGTCCTCGCAAGCCGGACCGGGCGAATTGCTGCGCGAAGCCGCGCGATACCAGTCCGTCGGTTGCTGAACCCAGCCGGAGAACACTCAACCCACGGCGGTTTCCACCCGGTTGCGGCCGGCGCCCTTGGCTGCGTACATCGCCTCGTCG
Organism: Pseudoxanthomonas sp.; assembly: GCA_036677285.1. Taxonomy (GTDB): domain Bacteria; phylum Pseudomonadota; class Gammaproteobacteria; order Xanthomonadales; family Xanthomonadaceae; genus Pseudoxanthomonas_A. The sequence goes on along the minus strand of JAKFDG010000396.1, from coordinate 5,545 downwards.
GCACGCCTGATCAACGTGGCTACCGTGTCGTTCTCAGTGCATTCGGCCACGCCGATGCTCACGGTCAGCGCCACTGGCGCGCCCTCGACGTGACGGCAGGTGGCCTCGATCTTGTGGCGCAGGCGTTCGGCCATGGTCTGCGCGCGCTTGCTGTCCGCACCGGCCAGTCCCAGCACGAACTCCTCTCCGCCCAGCCGTCCCAGTTGATCGCCGTATTGCAGTTCCTCGCTGATCGCGCGGACCACCGCGCGCAGGCAGCTGTCGCCCACCGCGTGGCCATGGTCGTCGTTGACCCGCTTGAAGTGATCCAGGTCCAGGAACAGCAGGCTCAGCGGCATCCGCTCCCGGCGCGTGTTCAACACCGCCCAGTCCAGGCGGTGTTCGATGCCGCCGCGGTTGAGCACGCCGGTCAGCCAGTCACGTTCGGCATGGTGCTGGGCGGTGTCGCGCTCCTGGCGGAAGGTCAGCATGCGATCGGCCAGTCCCAGCGCCAATACCACTGCGGTAAAGGCGAGCACCAGCGGCAGCCCGTATTGCAGCCACGGTTCGACCGGAATGCCCATGCTCAATTGCACCGCGCGCGCGGTGCTGAAGAACACCAGCGGCACCCAGCCGATAAGCACGAAGCCTGCGTGCCGGCCACCCTTGCGCCAGGCCACGCAGAGCGCGGCGATGGCGAGGATGTTGGTCAACAGGAACAGCGCATTTCCCGCATTGGGGAACCAGTCCTTGCCGGAAGGCCACGGCGACACCAGCAAAACGAGCAGGACCGCGGGGATATAGACGCCCAGCCAGCGCATTGCCAGGCTCAGGCGCGGCACCCGTGTGCGCAGCCCGGCGTAATCCAGCAGCAGGTAGACCGCGACGATGGTCGACAACGTGGCCAGGAACCAGATTCCGGGTGCGCCGAACACCGCCAGCGAACGCAATCCCGGCAACGCATAAGCCTCACCGTACGAATACAGCAGGAACATCAGCTGCAGGGTCATGCAGGCCGAGTACAGCAGGTAAACGCGCTCGCGCAGCATGGCCCAGAACAGCAACACGGTCAGCGCCACCCCCACCAGCACGCCCACCGCCAGCGCCAACACGCGGACCTGGGTCAGGTCGTCGGCAATGTGCGCGGCGTGCGGCAAAACCGCGACCTGCAGGGGATAGCGCGCACCCTCGACCTTCACATACACCGGTCCGTCGCCGGGCAACGGGAACACCAGCGCATGCCTCGAGTACTGCGGATCCAGCCCGCGGTCGAACAGGGTCTGCGTGATCGGCGGCGCGCCGGGCGACGCCTGCACAGTGACGCGTGCGCTGTAGGGGTGGTAGATCAGCAACAGCGGCTGCTCTATCCCGGCTTCCGGCTGCAGGCGCCACTCGCCGTTGCCGACCACTGATGGCGGCGGCGCCGAATCGGTGGTGAAATCCCGCTCGGCGAAGATCCCGGCGCTCTGCGTGGCCGTCTGCCCCGGCATCGAGGGCGGAAGAGGATCGATCCTGGCGATGCCGCCGTCCCGCGCCAGCGCCGATGGCGAAGCCACCACGCACCACAGGATCGCCAGCAGCCACGTCTTGTTCATTCCACCCCCTAGGTTGCGCCCAAACAGTGTCGGTCCCGATGAAATCGGATGACACGCCTGGGCCGGCCATGAACGGATTCTAATCACATCCCCTGGAGAGGGGTCGTGTCTTTTGCGAGCGTCCGGCGATGACTTTTCCCGGTTGCATCCGGCACCCGTAAGCAATAGTGTGCCTTGTCACAGAAAATCATATCGGTAGGAGCAGTAACGCAATCGCGTTGCTTTCCTCCCGACCTTGTTTGCGGTGCATGCCTGGAGGGGCCTCATGCGCATTGGGATAGTGGTGGATTCCGCGTGCGACCTGCCGCAGGAATACCTGAAACAGAACGACATCGTGCTATTGCCGATCACCGTCCGCATCGGCGACGCGGTACTGGCCGACCATCGCGACGAGGAGGCCACCCTGAGCTTCCTGCATTCGCACGTGGCCACGCGTGGCCACGAGGCCGAGACCATCCCGTTCACGGTCAACCAGATTCGCGACCTGTTCCTGAGCCGGCTGGTGATCGATTACGACCACGTGTATTGCCTGACCATCACCAAGACCCGCAGCCCGATCCACGAGAACGCGATGCAGGCCAGCTTCGCGATCCTCAACGACTACAAACCGGTGCGCCAGGCCGCGGGCCACAATTCGCCCTTCGCCCTGCGCGTGATCGATACCCAGACCCTGTTCGCCGCCCAGGGCGTCACCGCGGTCGAGGCCGTGCGCATGCGCGCCGCCGGCGACAACGTGCAGCAGATCCGCACCAAGCTGGAATACCTGGCCGCCAACAGCCACGGCTACATGATCCCGCGCGACCTCTACTACCTGCGCGCGCGCGCGCGCACCAAGGGCGACCGCAGCGTGAGTTTCCTGGGCGCGGCGCTGGGCAGCGCCTTGGACATCAAGCCGGTGCTGCACGGCCATGCGGGCAAGACCGAACCGGTGGCCAAGCTCAAGGGCTTCGATAACGCAGTGGAACAGATGTTCAAGTTCGCCGGCAACCGGGTCATGGCCGGACTGCTGACCCCGACGATGTGCCTGAGCTATGGCGGGGAGCTGGGAGAAATGCGCGCGCTGCCCGGCTACAACCGCTTGCGCGACATCTGCGCCAACAACAACGTTGAGGTGTTCGAAAGCGTGATGAGCCTGACCGGCATGGTCAATGTCGGCAAGGGCGCGGTGGTGGTCGGTTTCGCCGCCGAGCCGCATACCTTCAGCGTCTCCTAACGACTCGCTAACGCATGGTGGCTAGGCTGGCGCATCCCCTCCTGGATTGCCGTCCATGCCGATCCGCTACTACCTCAGCCTGAAGCATCCTGAAAAAGCGCGCGGCAGCGATGCCGCCTTCAGCTTCAGCGCACATGGCGCCGATGAATTCGCCGCGCAACTCCAGGATGCCCTGCGCAACGACGGCCTGTTCCGGCGCTGGCGCGATGCGCAGCCCGATCCCGACGCGGTCGATCCCGGCCTGGGCGCGGTCGATCCCGGCGCGACCGTCGCCGGCGAACAGCACGACCTGCAGATCGACCTGATCGCGATCACCTCGCTTCCCGGCACCGTGTTCAAGCAGCGCCTGCGCCTGCTGGCGGGCAACGCCTGGGAGCTGCGCGACGTGTCGGCCGCCTGAACTCCAACCTCCCCTCAACGCGATGAATGACAACGCAGTGCTGCTGTCATGGAGTGGTGGCAAGGACGCAGCATGGACGTTGCATCGGTTGCGCCAGGACGGGTTCGCGGTGGCGGGGCTGGTCACCACGGTCACGGCAGGTTACGAACGCGTGTCCATGCAGGGCATCCGCCGCGACGTGCTGCATGCGCAAGCCGCGGCGACCGGGCTGCCCCTGATCGAAGCGATGATCCCGCCGCGTTGCGACAACGTGACCTACGAGGCCGCCTTCGCCGCTGCGCTCGCGCAGGCGCGTGCACGCTGGCCGCAGGCGCGCACGATCGCCTTCGGCGACCTGTTCCTGCAGGACATACGCGACTATCGGGTGGCGATGTGCGCCCGCCTCGATTGGCAGGTGCGGACGCCATTGTTCGGCAGCAATACGGCAATGCTGGCACGCGAGATGCTATCCGGTGGCCTTGGTGCGGCGATCTGCTGCGTGGACACCGAACAGTTATCGGCGGATTTCGCCGGCCGCGACTTCGACGCGACACTGCTGGACGAGCTGCCGGCAACGACCGATCCCTGTGGCGAAAACGGCGAATTCCACACCTGCGTGCATGCGTGCCCGATGTTCAACCATGCCATCGCCGTGGAACGTGGCGAAACCGTGCTGCGCGACGGACGTTTCGCCTACACCGACTTCATGCTCGTGTAGGGGCGCGGCTCTTGTGGGATCGTCAGGCGTTCAGTGCCCTGGCGTGGTGCGCGATGTGCTCGCCGATGAAACTGGCGATGAAGTAGTAGCTGTGGTCGTAACCCGGCTGCATGCGCAGTTCCAACGGATGACCGGCGGCGTTGCAGGCCGCCTGCAGCAGCTCCGGTTTCAACTGGGTGGCAAGGAATTCATCGGCATCGCCCTGGTCGACCAGCAACGGCAACCGTTCATGCGCATCGGCGATCAGCGCGGTCGCATCCCACGCCCTCCAGGTTTTCCGGTCTTCGCCAAGATAGGCGCTGAACGCCTTCTCGCCCCATGGCGCCTGGGATGGCGCGACGATCGGCGAAAACGCCGATACGCTGCGATAGCGTCCGCGGTTCTTCAATGCGATCACCAGTGCGCCATGCCCGCCCATCGAATGGCCACTGATGCCGCGCGCGTCCGTCACCGGGAAATTGGCCTCGACCACCGCCGGCAGTTCCGATACGACGTAGTCGTACATCCGATAGTGCTTCGACCACGGCGCCTGCGTCGCATCGACGTAGAAGCCCGCGCCCTTGCCGAGGTCGTAGCCCTCCGCATCGGCGACATCGTCGCCGCGCGGACTGGTGTCCGGCGCGACGAGGATCACGCCATGCTCGGCGGCGTAACGTTGCGCGCCGGCCTTGGTGATGAAGTTCTGCTCGGTGCAGGTCAGGCCGGAAAGCCAGTACAGCACCGGTAACTTCCGTGTTTCCGCTTGTGGCGGCAGGTACACGCCGAAGTTCATGGCGCAGCCGAGCACCGCGGAGTCGTGGCGATAGACGTCCTGCCATCCGTCGGAGCAGGCGCGGTGTTCGATGCGCTCCATCTTCACGCCTTGAGCACGCCCGACGCCTTGGCGACATGCGTGGCGATGAGATCCATCAACTGCGGCGAAAGGCAGTCGTAAGGTTCCAGCCCCAGCTCCCTAAGTCGTGCACGCACGGCGTCCATCTGGGACGGATCAGCGCCCGATTCGATGATCGAAGAGACGAACGCGGCGAAACCCGGCGCCGACCAGCCTCCCTGCGGCGACAGTTCGGTGTGGATGAAGTCAAGACCGTAGAACGCATGCGCGGCGTTCTCAATGCGACCGAACATGTGCACGCCGCACTCCTTGCAGGCGTGGCGCTGGATCGTGGCCTTGTCGTCGACGACCTTCAGTTTGTCCGCGTTGGCGGTCACGCTGACTTTGTCACGCGGCGCCACCGCGATCACCGCAAACAGCGCACCTTGCGGTTTCCAGCATTTGCTGCAACCGCACGCGTGGTTGTGGGCGGATTGCGCGTCCACCCGGACCGTCACCGGGTCCTGCGCGCAATGGCAGACCAGGGTGCCGCCGGCGAAGTCCGCTGCGCCGGGGGCGATGCCGTTGTCGACGGAGGGATGAATCGAGATCGAACTTTTCATGGGGCTACTCCCGATCGCGTTCTGTAGCGTACGCGGAACGGCCGCGCGCCGCCCCCTGTCAGCTCACTTCCTCAGAAGTGGATCACGGTGCGGATCGATTTTCCCTCGTGCATCAGGTCGAAGGCTTCGTTGATGCGTTCCAGCGGCAACGTATGAGTGATGAAAGGATCGAGATCGATCTCGCCACGCATCGCCTGCTCGACCATGCCAGGCAACTGGGTGCGGCC
>JAKFDG010000395.1:0-5690 GCA_036677285.1 Pseudoxanthomonas sp. | reverse complement strand
CGTTCGGCCATGCTCAGCGCCACCGGGAAACTCATCAGGCAGGCGGTGCCGATGAATACCTGCAACAGGATGGTGCGCTCGACCACGCCGCTCTCGTGCACCAGCGCCAGCGGCCCGTAGCCCAGTCCGGTGGCAATGCCGCCGACGATCGCCAGCAGCGAAATGCCGGCCACCACGCCAGCGAAGCGGTGGCGGAAAACCCCGTACAGCAACGGTGGATAGACCAGGAACAGCAGCGGATAGCGGGACTGATAGAACACCGCGCCGCAGACCGCGGCGATCAGCAGCATGTCGCCCAGGAAATTCCAGCGCTCGCCGGGGACGTCGCTCAGGCCGATGCCCTTGCGATGGGCCACCAGGGTCAGTGTCGCCACGATCACCATGCCGACCACATGCGCCGAATACCAGATCAGGAAGCTGGTCAGGAACGGGGTGTCGGAGGTGGCGGACACGAGGGCGCTGGCCAGCAGGCCGGAGAGGGCGCAGGCCACCAGCGTACTGCTGGTGGCGATGCCGCCGAGGCCGAGCCAGCGCGTGGGATTGCCGACATCCGGGACCAGGCGCCGGACCCCGCCGGCGATGATCAGCACCTCGAGCAGATTGAAAGCGCTGAGCGAGAGGCTGAGGGGCACGCGATCGGCGGACAGCAGCCGCACCGCCAGTTCGGCGGCAACACCGGCGGCGAGATAGCCCGGCCAGAGCGCGGTTCGACGCGACAGCAACCAGCCGACCCACACGCCGTTGCCGACCCATACCGCGGCAACTTCGCCGGGCAAGCGCGTGAAGTTCAAGGACACCCAGGCCGCGGCACCGATCAGCAACGCCATGAAAATCCGGTCCAGCAGGAGCCGGTTGCGGTGCGATGAAAAGGCCGCGTGGTTCATCAGTGGACATCCCGCCCAGTGAGGTGCCGCCGGAGCATATCCAATCGCACGCACGGGGGGCGTGATGGCCACCGGTCGATGGTACGCGGGGAAAGTGGGCCGGGTTGGTCAAAGCCACCCGGCCTGCACCACTTCCCACTCATTCGGCAGATGCGAACTCCGGCTTTTTCATTGGCTTGCCGCCGATGTAGCGCGCCAGCCAGTTCTGCACCTCGTAATTCCAGTAAATGGAATTCTGCGGCGACAGGATCCAGTGGTTCTCGTCGGGGAAGATCACCAGGCGCGAGGGCACGCCCATGTTCTGCAGGATGCCGTAGAGCGCGGTGCCCTGGCCGTAAGGCACGCGGTAATCCTTCTCCCCGTGGGTGATCAGCATCGGCGTCTTGAAATTCTTCGCGTAGGCGATCGGATTGTTGCGCTGCATGCCCTCGAGGTTGTTCCAGGGCAGGCCGCCCATGACCTCGCTGCTGAACAGGCCGGTGGTGACATCGGACCCGTACTGGCCGATGAAATCGCTCACGCCGGCATGGTTGACCAGGGCCTTGAACGCATCCGTGTGGCCCAGCATCCACGTCGCCAGGTAACCGCCGTAACTGGCGCCCGCCGCCGCCACGTTGTCGCGGTCGATCGCCGGCACCTTCGCGAACAGATAGGCGTTGGCCTTGAGGATGTCCTCCATCGGCTTGTCGCCCCACGCGCCATTCATGCTGAGCGCGAAGGCCTCGCCGAAACCGGTGGAGCCGTGCCGGTTCACCCAGCTGACGATGTAGCCGGGACTGGCGAACACGTGATGGTTCCAGCGATAGCCGAAGGAGTCGCGGACCATCGTCTGCGGCCCGCCGTGCAGCAGCTGCACCAGCGGATACTTCCTGGATGGGTCGTAGCCGGGCGGATAGGTCAACCACAGCTGCACCGTGTCTCCGCCGGCGCCGGGGAACGTATGCGACTCCACCTTGCCGAGGTCCAGCCTGGCGAACAGCGCGTCGTTGAAGTGGGTGAGCTGGCGCGGGGTGCCGGTGCCGGCATCAAGCGCGAACAGTTCCGACGCGCGGTGGTTGTTCTCGTTGAGGAAGACCAGTTGCCCGTTCGCGCTGTCCAGCTCGGTGCTGCTGCCTTCGGCCACGACCTTGGCCAAGCCGGAGCCATCGGCGTTCATCGTGAACACCGGTACCCGGCCCTGGTCCTCGGCCTGCAGCCACAACGTGCGACCGTCGGCGGAGAAGGCGACGTCGTCGATGCTCAGGTCGATGGCGGCGGTCAGTGGCGTGGCGCGGCCGTCGTCGAAGCTGTGGCGCCACAGCCTCCTCGACTCGCCCGAATACGGCGCGAGGGGCAGCGTCTGCCGCAGGAACAGCAACGACTTTCCGTCAGGAGCGAAGCGCGGCGCGTCATCGCTGCGCAGGTTGTCGCCGGTGAGGTTCTTCAATCCCCCGCGGCCGTCGGACGACAGCAGGTAGAGGTCGAGATTGGGGGCGGCGACGAAGGGGGGCGGTGTGCTGTCGATGACCAGGGCGATCCGCCGTCCATCCGGCGCGATGTCGAACCGCACTTCGCCACTGGCCATGAACAAGCGCGCGTAGCCGGGCGTCAGGTCGGTCAGCTGTTTGCTGTCCAGGTCGAAACGCAGCAACCGGCTGGCCAGGTTGTCGGTGAGGTTCCGGTCGAACCAACGATACTGCTGCACTTCGGTCGCGTAGGCCGTCATCTTCGAGGCCTTGCGCCGGCCCGCCTCTTTGCCCATCGCCGCGAGGCCGGCCTTGTCGAGCGTGCCGGCCAGTTCGGGTATCACCTTCGTGCCGAAGACGAGGGCGGCATCGCCCGGCAACCAGCGCGGGCTGCTCACGCCATAGGGAAGTTCCAGCAGGCGTTCGGCCTCGCCGCCATCGACGCCGATGACATACAGCGCCGCCGCCGCGTCGCTGCCGCGGGTGGCGACGAAGGCGATGCGGGTGCCGTCATGGCTCCAGGCGGCCGCACTGTCGCTGCTGCCGCCGTTGGTGAGGCGGCGGACCTTGCCGCTGGCCACGTCGACCAGCCACAGGCTGGCGGTCGGTTTGTTCGTCTCGATCGACCACTCCTGCACGCTGACCACCGCGCGCCTGCCATCGGGCGAGAGTGCCGGCGCGCCGACCCGCTTGACCGCCCACAGGTCCTGCGCGGTGATCGGCCTTTTGGCGTTTTCGGCGGCGGCGGCGAGCGGGGCCAGCATCGCGAGTGCGAGGATCAGGGCAAGGCGTGGGAGAAGTGCAGGTTGCATGGCGTAATCCTTGAGCGCGAGAGCGCAACTTACATCGGTCGCGAACCAAAAGCTGCGCTGGAAAAAATGGAGCCCATGCAAGTCGATGCATGGCGATGGCGGGCCGAGGCCCGCCTGGGCGCCTACACCGTGACCGCCTTCCACCTGCCGCGCGAGAACAGCCACAGCGTGAACAGGCCGACCAGGGTCTCGGACACGAACACCCCCCAGAACACGCCGGTGTGTTGCCAGCCCAGGCGGATCGCCAGCCAGTACGACAGCGGGATCTGGATCAGCCAGAAGAACACCACGTTGATCTTGGTGGGCGTGGCGGTATCGCCGGCGCCGTTGAACGCCTGCACCGTCACCATCCACCAGCCGTAGACGAAGAACGAATACGACAGGATCCGCAGCCATTCGGCCCCGATCGCGACGACCTGCTGGTCGCTGGTGAACAGCGACACCAACTCGCGCGGCAACAGGAAGAACAGCGCAGACACCGCGACCAGGTAGGCCATGTTGTACCAGCCGATCCGCCACACCGAGGCTTCGGCGCGCTCCGGCTGCTGCGCGCCCAGGTTCTGCCCGACCAGGGTCGCTGCAGCATTCGACATGCCCCACGCCGGCATCATCGTGAACATCATGATGCGGATGGCGATGGTGGCGCCGGCGACCGCCTCGCTGCCGATGCTGGCCAGGATCCGCATCAGGAAGATCCACGAGGTCATCGCCACGATCATCTGGCCGACGCCGCCGAGCGAAGTGCGCACGATGTTGAACAGCACCGCGCCGCGCCAGACCAGTTGTGCGGTCGTCACGCGGATGTGCTGGCCGCCGCGGAACAGGATCCACAGCTGCATCAGCACGCCGGCGCCGCGACCGATGGTGGTGGCGATCGCGGCGCCTTCGATGCCCATTGCCGGGATCGGGCCGAAGCCGAAGATCAGGATCGGGTCGAGCACGATGTTGAGTCCGTTGGCCACCCACAGCACGCGCATGGCGATGGCGGCATCGCCGGCGCCGCGGAAGATCGCGTTGATCACGAACAGCAGCATGATCACCGCGTTGCTGCCGAGCATCCACTGCATGTAGCGGTAGCCGTGCTCCAGCGTCCACGCGTCGGCACCCATCAGCCGCAGCAGGTCCTGCGCCCATACGATGCCGGCGATGGCGAACGGCACCGACGCCAGCACTGCGATCAGGATCGCCTGCACCGCGGTGATCGCGGCCTCCTCGCGCTTGCCCTCGCCGATGCGCCGGGCGACGACCGCGGTCACCGCCATGGCCAGGCCCATCGCGATCGAGTACAGCAGGAACAGGTAGCTCTCGGTCAGCCCCACCGTGGCCACCGCCGACGAACCCAGCTTGGCGACGAAGAAGATGTCCACCACCGCGAACGTGGACTCCAGCACCAGTTCCAGCACCATCGGCACCGCGAGCAGGAACACCGCCCTGCGCAGCGGGATCTTGGTGTAGTCGGCGCCGGTGCCTCGGATCGCTTCACGCAAACCGGCCCACAGTGAGGGGGGAGGCGGCAGGGCGGCCTCCGCGACATCGGATCCGGGCTGGGGGGTGGTGTTACTCATCTGTGGGCATCCCTTGGGTGCGAGGGTCTTGGGGTAGCGGAGCCTGGGCGGATTCTGGCCCGATCATGCCTGCTCGGGGATACGACGGATCAGGAGCCGTGGAATCGACATCGGCCTGCTGCGGCGCGAAAGCACCGGGAGCGCAGCCACGGGCTGTGCCCACGCCCAGCGCTGCCCGTTCCCGCACCGATGCAATCCGATGCATGGCGATGGTGGGCCGGGGTCCACGCCTCCACGGCCGCCGCGCTCCGGGCCCCGATATCGCGACGCTTATAATCACCGCCCTGTTCCAACGCGAGTACGCAGTCCGTGAGCACCCTGCCGCCCTGCCCGAAATGCAAATCCGGATACACGTACCAGGACGGCCTGCAACTGGCCTGCCCGGAATGCGGCCATGAATGGCCCGCGGGCGGCGAGGCCGAGGGCGCGGACGACGAGCGGGTGATCAAGGACTCGGTCGGGAACGTGCTGCAGGACGGCGACGCCGTCACCGTGATCAAGGACCTGAAAGTGAAAGGCTCCTCGCTGGTGGTGAAGGTCGGCACCAAGGTCAGGAACATCCGCCTGGTCGACGGCGACCACGACATCGATTGCAAGATAGACGGCATCGGCGCGATGAAGCTGAAGTCGGAGTTCGTACGCAAGGCCTGACGTCACACTCGTTCGCCCTCCGCCACGATCACTCGAGCTTGCGCAGCCGATGCTCCGGCTGTGCGCACACCACCATTTCGCCCGCCGCGCTCACCGTGCCGACGACCTGCACGCGATCGCGCGGCTTGAGCGCCTGCACGTCGCCGAGCGGCTGGGCCTTGCACAGGTTCCAGCGTGCGGGCAGTTGCACGCGGACGGTGCCTGCGTCGGCGGTGGACACCGTGACTACCGCGTTGCCGTCGTAGGCCCACGGGGCAGTGTCGACGCCAACAATCCCGCCTTCGATCGTGGCCTGTTGCCCGACTACCAGCGCGCCGGCCTTGGGTGCGGTGG
>JAKFDG010000394.1:0-8253 GCA_036677285.1 Pseudoxanthomonas sp. | reverse complement strand
AAAGTAAGGCGGCAAGTACGAATGTAAACGGGAAAGGCTGGGGTATCGGACAACAGGCTAACGCGGCTGGTTCCGGATCGCTGCCCTTTTTGCCATCTCTTCGTCCAATCGTTCGCTTTTACGCCTTTTCCATCGTGCAAAGCAGGGGATGCTGGCTCATCCGCGAGTATTCGTTGACCTGAGAGACCTTGGATTCGGCCACTTCCCGGGTATAGACCCCGCACACGCCACGACCCCGGGTATGCACGTGCAACATCACCTGGGTGGCCTTCTCGATGTCCATGGCGAAGAACTGCTGCAGCACCAGGACCACGAAATCCATCGGTGTGTAGTCGTCGTTGAGCAGCAGCACCTGGTACATCGGCGGTCGCGCGACTTCCGGCTTGCTGGTTTCCACCATCACGCCGTAGTCGCGTTCGTTTTCATTCTTCCGGGGCATGGGTGAATTATACGGATTGGACGGGCCGGGCCGCTGCAAGCACAATTGTGTGCATGTCGAATCGCATTCAACCCGCAAAAAACCGGTGTGTGGCGCCATGAGCTACCGCGAGGGCCGGTTCTGGCAGCCTGACGTGACCGTGGCCACGGTGGTGGTGCGCGAAGGGAGATTGCTGATGGTGGAGGAACGTGCCAATGGCGATCTGGTGTTCAACCAGCCGGCTGGCCATCTGGAGCCGGATGAGAGCCTGACCGACGCGGCCCTGCGCGAAACCCGCGAGGAAACCGGCTGGGATGTGCAATTGACGGCTTTCATCGGCGCCTATCAGTGGAAGGCTGAAACAGGCAGGCATTACCTGCGGTTCGCCTTCGCTGCCGAGCCCACGACCCACGATGCCACCCGCACCCTGGATGAAGGCATCGTGAGGGCGCTATGGATGACTCCCGCCGAATTGCAGCAGGTACGGACGCGGCACCGCAGCCCGCTGGTCTGGCAGGCTGTGGCCGACTACCTGGCCGGACGCCGTTCCCCCCTTTCCATGTTGCAGCAGATCGCATGAGCACGCCACGGGTCATCGTCGGCGTTTCCGGTGGCGTGGATTCGTCGGTCGCGGCGCTGCGCCTGGTGCAGGACGGGGAGCCGGTCGCGGGACTGTTCATGCAGAACTGGGCTGACGACGGCAGCGGCGATTGCCGCGCCGAGGACGACCGCCGCGATGCGGTCGCTGTCTGCGGCAAGCTGGGTATTCCCTTCCACTTCCGCGATTTTTCCGCTGAATACTGGGAAGGCGTGTTCGCGCATTTCCTCGCCGAATACGCCGCCGGACGCACGCCCAATCCGGACGTGCTGTGCAACCGCGAGGTGAAGTTCAAGCATTTCCTGGCTGCGGCGCGCGAACTCGGCGCCGAGAAGATCGCCACCGGGCACTATGCGCGGATTGCTTGCGAACGCGGCGTGTCGAAGCTGCTGCGTGCGGTGGACCGCAGCAAGGACCAGAGCTATTTCCTGCACCAGCTGGGCCAGGCACAGTTGTCGGCGACGCTTTTCCCGGTAGGTGAACTGCAGAAGTCGGATCTGCGCGGCATGGCCCGCGAAGCCGGGCTGCCTACGCACGACAAGAAGGATTCCACCGGCATCTGCTTCATCGGCGAACGCGATTTCCGCGAATTCCTGGGCCGCTACCTGCCGGCGAAACAAGGCGAGATGCGTGATCCGCAGGGGCGGAAGATCGGCGAGCATCCTGGCGTGTTCTATTTCACCCTTGGCCAACGCGAGGGCCTGCAGATCGGCGGCGTGCGCGGTCGTGCGGCGGCACCCTGGTACGTGGTCGGCAAGGACGTTGCGACCAACGTGCTGTACGTGGACCAGGACACCGAAAGCCCCTATCTTCGGTCTACGACTTTGTGGTCGGAAGGTGCGCATTGGGTGGCTGGGAGTCCGCCGGCGGATAATTTTGAGTGCACGGCGCAGACCCGCTACAGACAGAACGACGAGGCCTGCACCATCAGCGTGGCCGAAGATGGCACCTTGGCGGTGCGCTTCGCCCGGCCGCAGCGCGCGGTGACGCCTGGTCAATCGGTGGTGCTGTACCAGGGCGACGAATGCCTGGGCGGCGCGGTGATCGCGCGCACCGATGCGCTTCTGGAACGGCAACTTGCGGAGCGGGCGGCGTGAGCAGCACTCAATCAGAACGCGTACTGGCCCTGGCCGGCGTAATCCAGGCCTTGGGGCAGGTGCGGCGCATCGCCGAGACCGGCCAATCCGACGCTGCCGTGGTCCAGACCGCGCTGGACAGTATTTTCCGCATCGATGCCGATACGACGGTAGCGGTCTATGGCCACGCAACGGACCTCGCGTCCGGCCTGCGCCTGTTGCGCGATTACTGCAACAACCAGGCCAGCGACGACGGTCTGCCGCGCCTGGCGCTGGCGGTGTTGCAGCTGGAGCGGCGCTTCGTGAAGGAACCCGATACCGTGGCAGCAGTGAGCGGCGGAATTGCCGACATTGCCCCGCAGGCCGAGTCGTCCGGCAGCACCCACCCGGAAGTCCTGTCCGCATTGGGCAGTCTGTATGCGGACACCATCAGCCACCTGCGCCCGCGGGTCATGGTGCAGGGCAACCCGCATTACCTCGGCCAGCCTGCGGTGGTGGCGGAGATACGCGCGATCCTGCTGGCGGCGGTGCGCTCGGCCGTGCTGTGGCGTCAGCTTGGCGGCAGCTTCTGGGACTTCCTGTTCTCGAAGCGCGCGCTGGCGGATGCGGCGAGCGAATGGCTTCGTTGAGGCGATAGCTCCCGGATAAAAAGAAACCCGGCGGGAAGCCGGGTTTCTTTCATATATGTGATCGATCGACTGGCAATCACGCCGCGACGGTATCGGCCACGTCCTTGTAGTCGTCGATCTGGTCGAAGTTCATGTAGCGGTAGATCTGGTCGCTGCTTGCCTTGAGAACGCCCATGTCGGCCATGTACTCGGCCTTGCTCGGAATGCGGCCCAGGCGTGAACAGATCGCTGCGAGCTCCGCAGAACCCAGATAGACGTTCGAGTTCTTGCCCAGGCGATTCGGGAAGTTGCGCGTACTGGTAGAGAACACTGTCGCACCTTCACGCACCTGCGCCTGATTGCCCATGCACAGCGAGCAGCCCGGCATTTCCATGCGCGCGCCCGCTGTGCCGAAGGTGCCGTAGTGGCCTTCCTTGGTCAATTCGGCCGCATCCATCTTGGTCGGCGGCGCGACCCACAGCTTGGTCGGGATGTCGCGCTTGCCTTCCAGCAGTTTCGACGCGGCGCGGAAGTGGCCGATGTTGGTCATGCACGAACCGATGAACACTTCATCGATCACCGCACCGGAGACTTCCGACAGCGTTTTCACGTCGTCCGGGTCGTTCGGGCAAGCCACGATGGGTTCATGCACGTCGGCCAGGTCGATCTCGATCACGGCGGCGTATTCGGCATCGGCATCCGGCGCCAGCAACTGCGGATCGGCCAGCCACGCTTCCATCGCCTTGATCCGGCGGGTGATGGAACGCACGTCCTGGTAACCCTCGGCGATCATCCACTTCAGCATCACGATGTTGCTGTTGATGTATTCGATGATCGGTGCCTTGTCCAGGTGCACGGTGCAACCGGCTGCGGAACGTTCTGCCGAGGCGTCGGACAGCTCGAACGCCTGCTCAACCTTCAGGTTCGGCAGTCCTTCGATCTCCAGGATGCGGCCGGAGAAGATGTTCTTCTTGCCCTGCTTGGCCACGGTCAGCAGCCCCGACTTGATCGCGTACAGCGGGATCGCATTGACCAGGTCGCGCAGGGTCACGCCCGGCTGCAGCTGGCCCTTGAAGCGCACCAGCACCGATTCCGGCATGTCCAGCGGCATCACCCCGGTTGCGGCGGCAAACGCGACCAGACCGGAACCCGCCGGGAACGAGATGCCGATGGGGAAACGCGTATGCGAGTCGCCACCGGTGCCTACCGTGTCAGGCAGCAGCATGCGGTTGAGCCAGCTGTGGATGATGCCGTCGCCGGGACGCAGCGGAATGCCGCCGCGGGTGCTGATGAAGGCCGGAAGCTCGTGGTGGGTCTTCACGTCCACCGACTTCGGGTACGCGGCGGTGTGGCAGAACGACTGCATCACCAGGTCGGCGCTGAAGCCCAGGCAGGCCAGGTCCTTGAGCTCGTCGCGGGTCATCGGACCGGTGGTGTCCTGCGAGCCCACCGAGGTCATCTTCGGTTCGCAGTAGGTGCCGGGGCGCATGCCCTTCCCTTCCGGCAGACCGCAGGCGCGGCCGACCATCTTCTGGGCCAGGGTGAAACCCTTGCCGGTGTCGGCCGGAACCTGTGGCAGGCGGAACAGCGTGGACGGCGGCAGGCCCAGCGCATCGCGCGCTTTCGCGGTCAGGCCGCGACCGATGATCAACGGAATCCGGCCGCCGGCGCGCACTTCGTCGAACAACACCTCGGACTTGACCTGGAATTCGGCGATTACCTTCCCGTCCTTCAAAGCCTTGCCATCGTAGGGGCGCAGTTCGACCACGTCGCCCATGTTCATCTGGGTGACATCAAGTTCGATCGGCAGCGCGCCGGCGTCTTCCATGGTGTTATAGAAGATCGGCGCAATCTTGCTGCCCAGGCACACGCCGCCGAAACGCTTGTTCGGGATGAAAGGAATGTCCTCGCCAGTGAACCACAGCACCGAGTTGGTCGCGGACTTGCGGCTGGAACCGGTGCCGACCACGTCGCCCACATAGGCGACCAGGTGGCCTTTTTCCTTCAGCGATTCGATGAATTTCACCGGGCCGCGCTTGCCGTCTTCCTCGGGGGTGATGCCATCGCGCTTGTTCTTCAGCATCGCCAGCGCGTGCATCGGGATGTCGGGCCGCGTGGTCGCGTCAGGCGCGGGAGAGAGGTCGTCGGTATTGGTTTCGCCGGTGACCTTCAGCACGGTGACGGTCAGGCTCTGCGGCACTTCCGGACGGCTGGTGAACCATTCGGCTTCGGCCCAGCTTTTCAGGACGCCCTGGGCGTGGACGTTGCCGGCGTCGGCCTTGTCCTTGACGTCATGGAAAGCGTCGAACATCAGCAGCGTCTTCTTCAGCGCTTCGGCGGCGATCGCGCCGAGCTGCGCGTCATCCAGCAGTTCCACCAGCGGATGGATGTTGTAACCACCCAGCATGGTGCCGAGCAGCTCGGTGGCGCGTTCGCGGGTGATCAACGGGCACTGCTCGGTGCCGAAGGCGACGGCGGCCAGGTAGGAGGCCTTGACCTTGGCGGCGTCGTCCACGCCGGCAGGCACGCGATTGGTGATCAGGTCGACCAGGAAGGCTTCCTCGCCTGCGGGCGGGACCTTGAGCAGTTCGATGACACTGGCGGTTTGAGGCGCAGTCAACGGCAGCGGCGGAATGCCCAGCGCAGCGCGCTCGGCAACATGTTGGCGATAGCTAATGAGCATTCAATGCGTCCCGGCAATGGCTGGAGGGCGCGCACCTGATTCCGCAGCCATACTGCAGGCGAACGGAGAGGACGGCGTGGGGGCGGAAGCAGGTAATGAAGACTGTGCTTCCACGGCTGCATATTTTGCCTTCTTCCGGCTGCCCCGGCAATGAAACAAGACCAAGGTATAGGGCTGGCGGATGTTTCCGCGAGCGGCCTCGCTTGTCCTGTACGCGGCGTATCCCCATATTGCAGGATAATCACCGTACCCGTCCGGCGCTGTCGTGCCGATGCGGGTCCGCGCAGCCATTCGGCCCGTCGCAACGGGCCACCCCAGCAGTACGCACCAGGGAGCCCCCGTCCATGAGTGATTCGTTCGCAACCCGCAGCCAGTTGCAGGTCAACGGCAAGTCCTACGCGTATTACAGCCTGCCGACGCTGGGGCAGCGCTTCGACATCACGCGCCTCCCCTACTCCATGAAGATCCTGCTGGAGAACCTGCTGCGGCATGAGGACGGAATAAGCGTGCTGCCCGCGCACATAGAGGCGGTGGCGCAGTGGGACGCGACCCGGGAACCGGATACCGAGATCGCCTTCATGCCCGCGCGCGTGGTCCTGCAGGACTTCACCGGCGTACCCTGCGTCGTCGACCTTGCGGCGATGCGCGATGCGGTCGGCAAGCTCGGCGGCAAGGCCAGCCAGATCAATCCGCTGATCCCGTCGGAACTGGTCATCGATCATTCGGTGCAGGTCGATGTATTCGGTCGCCCGGACGCGCTGGACCTCAACGGCAAGATCGAATTCGAACGCAACCTGGAACGCTACAGCTTCCTGCGCTGGGGCCAGAAGGCGCTGCAGAACTTCAAGGTGGTGCCGCCCAACACCGGCATCGTCCACCAGGTAAACCTGGAGAACCTCGCCCGCGTTGTCTGCGAACGCGAAGTCGGGGGTGAGTTGCATGCCTTCCCGGATACCGTGTTCGGCACCGACAGCCATACCACCATGATCAACGGCATCGGCGTGCTGGGCTGGGGCGTGGGCGGGATCGAGGCCGAAGCCGCGATGCTGGGCCAGCCTTCATCGATGCTGATCCCGCAGGTCGTCGGCTTCAAGCTGACCGGCAAGCTGCCCGAAGGCGCCACCGCTACCGATCTGGTACTGACCGTTACCCAGATGCTGCGCAAGCATGGCGTGGTCGGCAAGTTCGTCGAGTTCTACGGCGAGGGCCTGCCGCATTTGCCACTGGCCGACCGCGCAACGATTGCCAACATGGCCCCGGAATACGGCGCGACCTGCGGCATCTTCCCGATCGACGCCGAGTCGCTTGCTTACCTGCGCCTGTCAGGCCGCAACGCGCAGCAGATCGCGCTGGTGGAAAGCTACGCCCAGGTCCAGGGCCTGTGGCACGAACCGGGCCAGGTCGAGGCCAGCTATTCCGCCACCCTGTGCCTGGACCTGGGCGAAGTCCGTCCGTCCCTTGCCGGCCCGCGGCGTCCGCAGGATCGGGTGCTGCTCAGCGACATGAAGGCGAATTTCCAGGAGAACATCGCTGGCTTCACCGCTGGCCGCAAGCTGCGCACCGGTTGCGCAGTGGAAGAACTCAAGAGCGAGGGCGGCGCCCAGCCGCAGGCCGAACACCTGGCCGCCAAGCCAATGTCGAAGATCCGCATCCACGACAAGGACGCCAGCCTCAGCGATGGCTCGGTGGTGATCGCCGCGATCACTTCCTGCACCAACACGTCCAATCCTGCAGTGATGCTCGGTGCCGGCCTGCTGGCGCGCAACGCGGCGGCCAGGGGCCTCACGGCGGCGCCGTGGGTCAAGACTTCGCTGGGTCCGGGTTCGCTCGTGGTGACCGATTACCTGAAGAAGGCCGGGGTACTCGCGGACCTGGAAAAACTCGGCTTCTACGTCGTGGGCTACGGCTGCACCACCTGCATCGGAAATTCCGGGCCGCTGCCCGATGCCGTGTCCAAAGGCATCGCGGAGAACGACCTGGCCGTGGCCGCCGTGCTTTCCGGCAACCGCAATTTCGAGGGCCGCATCCACGCCGAGGTGAAGATGAATTACCTCGCCTCGCCGCCGCTGGTGGTGGCGTACGCCATCGCCGGCACCATCGACATCGACCTGGCTACCGAGCCGCTGGGCGAAGACCGTGATGGCAACCCGGTGTTCCTGCGCGACATCTGGCCCAGCAACAAGGAAATCGGCGACACGATCGCCGCCACCCTGGGCCCGGAACTGTTCGCGCAGAATTACGCCGACGTGTTCAAGGGCGACACACGCTGGAACCAGATCGCCTCGCCGGAAGGCGAGTCGTTCGAGTGGGACGCATCCTCCACGTATATCAAGAACCCGCCCTATTTCGACGGCATGACCATGCAGGTCGGTTCCATCGAGGACGTGCGCGGCGCGCGCGTGCTCGGGCTGTTCGGCGATTCCATCACCACCGACCACATCTCGCCGGCCGGCAACATCAAGAAGGATTCGCCGGCGGGCCGCTTCCTGCAGGAACGCGGCGTGCAGCCAGTCGATTTCAACAGCTACGGCTCGCGCCGCGGCAACGACGACGTGATGGTGCGCGGCACCTTCGCCAACATCCGCATCAAGAACCTGATGTTCGGCGGCGAGGAAGGCGGAAATACCCTCTATTTCAGCAAGAATGGCGATGCCGGGGAGAAATTGGCGATCTACGACGCCGCCATGAAATACAAGGCCGACGGCGTGCCGCTGGTGGTGTTCGCCGGCAAGGAATACGGCACCGGTTCGTCGCGTGACTGGGCGGCCAAGGGCACCAACCTGCTGGGTGTGAAGGCAGTGGTGGCGGAAAGCTTCGAGCGCATCCACCGCTCCAACCTGGTCGGCATGGGCGTGCTGCCCTTGCAGTTC
>JAKFDG010000393.1:0-1512 GCA_036677285.1 Pseudoxanthomonas sp. | reverse complement strand
TACCGCGAACTGCAGTACGGCTTGCGCAAGGCGGTTTCCGCCAAGACGCTGGACGAGCTGCTGGGCGACAAGGCTTCGTTGGATGCCGACATCTTCGGCTACGTGCGCGGCCAGGTCGGCGCGTTCGGCGTCGAGGTGCTGGGCGTCGGTGTCAAGGACGTGATCCTGCCGGGCGAGATGAAGGAGATCCTCAACAGCGTGGTGCAGGCGGAGAAGGCGGCGCAAGCCAACGTGATCCGCAGGCGCGAAGAGGCGAACGCCACGCGTTCCCTGCTCAACACCGCCAAGTTGATCGAGGAGAGCCCGGTGCTGATGCGCCTGAAGGAACTGGAGGCCTTGGAAAAGGTCACCGAGAAGATCGACAAGCTCACCGTGTTCGGCGGCCTGGACGGCGTGCTGAAGCAGCTGGTGACGTTGAAGTAACATCCCGTGTATCCGCAGGGAAGCGGATGCACGGACTTTCCATGGAACGAGGAGAAGACGTATGAGTACTTACGAACTGCTGCATGCCGAAGGCAGCGCCACGCCGATCAAGGGCTGGGTGCGCGGCGTGCCGCTGGAAGACCAGGCCCACGCGCAGCTGCGCAACATCGCCAGCATCCCGTTCGTCGGGCCATGGGTGGCGGTGATGCCCGACGTGCACCTGGGCAAGGGCGCGACGGTGGGTTCGGTGATCCCGACCCGTGGCGCGATCATCCCCGCCGCGGTCGGCGTGGACATCGGCTGCGGCATGGCCGCGGTGCGCACCACGCTGCGTGCCAGCGACCTGCCTGACAACCTGGCACAGCTGCGTTCGAGCATCGAGCGCGGCGTGCCAGTCGGCAACGGTCCGGGCGGCGAACATCGCCACCTGCCGGACAGCCACGAGACGCGCATCGCGCAAGCGGGATTGTTCGCCGGGCTGGAGGCGATCAAGGCCAAGCACCGCAAGATCCGCACCGACAAGCTGGAACGCCAGATCGGCACGCTGGGTGGCGGCAACCACTTCATCGAGATCTGTCTTGACGAGACCGATGCGGTGTGGGTGATGCTGCACAGCGGTTCGCGCGGCACCGGCAACCTGATCGGCAGCTACTTCATCGAGCTGGCGCGCGAGCAGCTGGCGCAGCGCATGCTGGGCTTCCACGTCCCGGACAAGGACCTGGCCTTCTTCATGGAGGGCGAGCCGTTGTTCGACGACTACGTGGAAGCGGTGTCGTGGGCGCAGGACTACGCGCGCCACAACCGCGAGGCGATGATGTCGCGGGTGCTGGCCGAGATGCGCCACCGTCTGCCGAAGTTCCAGCTGGAGAAGCTGGCGGTGAACTGCCACCACAACTATGTGCAGAAGGAAACGCACGGCGGCGAGGAACTACTGGTCACCCGCAAGGGCGCGGTCAGCGCCCGCGCGGGCGAGCTGGGCATCATCCCGGGCAGCATGGGCACGCGCAGCTACATCGTGCGTGGCAAGGGCAACGCGGACAGCTTCCACAGCTGCAGCCACGGCGCCGGCCGGGTGATGAGCCGTACCGC
>JAKFDG010000392.1:0-3065 GCA_036677285.1 Pseudoxanthomonas sp. | reverse complement strand
TCGCGCTTCCTGTGCGCTGCCCGGGACGGTGGGATATCCGGTATCAGCGGCGCGCGACCGGCTTGGCCTTGGGGGTTGCCGCGGCGCGGGCGGCAGGCTTCTGTGCCGGTGCGGTGCGGCCGATCTCGATGCGGTCGCGGTTCTTTTCCACGGTCTTCAGGCCGATACCCTTGACCATCGCAAGCTCCTCGGCGCTCTTGAACGCACCGTTGGCCTTGCGGTAATCGACGATGGCCTGGGCCTTGGACGGGCCTACGTTGAGCAGCACCTCGTCGATGGCGGCCGCGTCGGCGGTGTTGATGTTGACCTTGTCAGCGGCGAAGGCACTGGTGGCCAGCAGCATCGACAGGGCGAGGGATTTGAGGATGACGGCGAATGACTTCATGGCAACTCTCCTTGTGGCGTTGGGTTTGGGTTTTGGCTTCGAGCTTGAGCTCCTCCGGGGCGGGAACCTGTCCGACCGCCGGTGTGAACAGTCTCCGCCGCCGCACAACACCAAAATATCGCCATAGCCCCGTAATGGATGCCGGCAGACACCCCGCTGTCGTGTAGGGAAATTCCTACGCGCCAGCCCGGATCCAAGGCCCTGCACCCCTGCAGGCGTAGAATCGCGACACATACAAGCAGCCGGAGCATCCATGGATACCGCCAAGATCGATCGCTACGTCGCCGGGAAATGGGACGACGAGATCGTGCCGCAACTGGTCGAATACATTCGCATTCCCAACAAATCGCCGATGTTCGACAAGGACTGGGTGGCGCACGGTTACATGGAAGATGCGGTCAAGCTGATGGAGGCCTGGGCCCGCGCGCAGGCGATCCCCGGCATGCAGCTGGAAGTGGTGCGCCTGGAAGGCCGCACCCCCCTGATCTTCATCGAGATCCCGGCCTCGGGCCCGGAGACTGGCGCCGACACCGTGTTGCTCTATGGCCACCTGGACAAGCAACCGGAGATGACCGGCTGGGACAGCGACCTCGGCCCGTGGAAGCCCGTGATCAAGGGCGACAAGCTGTTCGGCCGCGGCGGCGCCGATGACGGCTACGCGATCTTCGGCTCGCTGGCGGCGATCCAGGCGCTGCAGGACCAAGGCGTGTCGCATGCGCGCTGCGTGGTGCTGATCGAGGCCTGCGAGGAGTCCGGCAGTTACGACTTGCCGGCCTATGTGGATCACCTGGCCGGGCGCATCGGCAAGCCGTCGCTGGTCGTGTGCCTGGATTCGGGCTGCGGCAACTACGAGCAGCTCTGGTGCACCACCTCGCTGCGGGGCATGGCCGGCGGCAATTTTTCGGTGAAGGTCCTGTCCGAAGGCGTGCACTCCGGCGATGCTTCCGGCATCGTGCCGTCGAGCTTCCGCATCCTGCGCGAACTGATCTCGCGCCTGGAGGACGAAGTCACCGGAAAGATCAAGCCCGAAGGCCTGTTCGTCGAAATTCCGCAGGAACGGCTGGAACAGGCGGCCAAGGTGGCGGGCGTGCTCGGCAACGAGGTCTACGACAAGTTCCCGTTCCTGCCCGGCATGAAAGCCATGGCCGATGACCTGACCGAGCTGGTGCTCAACCGGACCTGGCGCCCGGCCTTGTCGGTGACCGGCGCCGACGGCCTGCCGCCGCTGGACTCGGCCGGCAACGTGCTGCGCCCGCAGACCGCGGTGAAGCTGTCGCTGCGCCTGCCGCCGACCCTGGATGGCAAGCGCGGCGGCGAGATCCTCAAGGAACTGTTGCTGCGCGACCCGCCCTACGGCGCGCAGGTGGAACTGGCTCTGGAGAAAGCCTCGAGCGGCTGGAATGCGCCGGCGCTGTCGCCGTGGCTGGCGGGTGCGATCGAAGCCGCTTCGCAGGCGGCGTTCGGCAAGCCGGCCATGTACATGGGCGAAGGCGGCACCATTCCCTTCATGGGCATGCTCGGCGAAAAATTCCCGGGCGCCCAGTTCATGATCACCGGCGTGCTGGGTCCGCATTCCAATGCGCATGGACCGAACGAGTTCCTGCACATCCCCATGGGCAAGCGGGTCACAGCCTGCGTGGCCAAGGTCATCGCCGACCATCATGGCGCCAGCGTGCGTGGAGAAACCACCGGCGTGGCGGCGGTGGCCGGCGGCGACCAGCACGGCGAGCACGGCTGTTGCTGAGCCGCGCATCCGGGCAGGCTGGGATGGCCTGCCCGGCAGTCCTGGGCTACGCTCCAGCCACCCCCGCAATCCGAACCGGAGCATTGCAGATGGAACAGATCTTTGGTGGCGGCATCCTGTGGACCCTGCTGATCGGCTTCGTCGCCGGCCTTCTGGCGCGTGCGATCAAACCTGGCGACGACAAGCTCAATATCATCTGGACCATCGTGCTCGGCGTTGCCGGCGCATTGTTGGCGCGATTCGTGGGTAGTGCCTTGGGATGGTATGGACCTGGCGATCCGGCCGGGTTCATCGCCGCGGTCGTCGGCGCCATCATTCTGCTCTTCATCTATGGACTGGCGCGGAAAAAGAGGGCCTGATCTTCCATGCCACGAAAAGCCCCGCATTGCGGGGCTTTTTTTGTCCCTCGGCCTGGCAACTCGCCATGGTTGGCCGGGGCTCCCTCGCAAGTCCGCGTGGCAGCGGTTTACCCTGTATGCCATCAGCGCACTGCCCGGCCAGGATTTGCATGAGCATCGAGATCCCGCACGACACCGACCGCGACGACGCGCGCCTGCAATGGGCGCGCTTGGCGCTGGACGACGGCGCCGTGCAGTTGCGGCGCGCCTCGGTGGATGCAGGCTTCCGCAGCTACTGGCGCACGCAGGGTGCCGGCGCAAGCCGGATCGTGATGGATTCGCCGCCGCAGCTCGAAGACGTGCGCCCGTGGCTGCGCATGCGCGATCTGCTGGAAGACGGCGGCGTGCGCGTTCCGCAGGTGCTGGCGCGGGACGTCGAGGCCGGATTCCTGCTGCTCGAGGATCTGGGTGGCCCTACCCTGGCGCAGGTCATCGACGAAGCCAATGCCGACGCCTGGTTCGATGCCGCCATCACCCAGTTGATCCGTCTGCAGAAGATCACCCCGCCCGCGGAGATGGGCGAGTTCGGCGAAGCCCT
>JAKFDG010000391.1:0-6574 GCA_036677285.1 Pseudoxanthomonas sp. | reverse complement strand
GCGACCGTGAACGACCCGGTCGTCCCCGCCCACACCCCGCTCATGAAGCAGTTCTTCGCCGCCAAGGCGGAGTACCCGGACCTGCTGCTGTTCTTCCGCATGGGCGATTTCTACGAATTGTTCTACGACGACGCGCGCAAGGCCGCGCGGCTGCTGGATATCACCCTGACCCAGCGCGGCAGCTCCGGCGGCGCCCCCATCCCGATGGCAGGCGTACCGGTACATGCCTATGAGGGTTATCTGGCCCGACTCGTGGCGCTGGGCGAATCGGTGGCCATCTGTGAACAGATCGGCGATCCGACTCTCGCCAAGGGCCTCGTGGAACGCAAGGTGGTGCGAATCGTCACCCCGGGCACGGTGACCGACGAAGCGCTGCTGAACGAGCGTCGCGACACCTTGCTGATGGCGGTATCGCGCGGCCGCAGCGGCTACGGACTGGCCTGGGCGGATCTGGCGGGTGGGCGCTTCCTGGTCAATGAAGTCGAAAGCGCCGATGCGCTGGAAGCCGAACTCTCCCGCCTGGAACCAGCCGAGCTGCTGTTGCCCGATGAGGAAGCCTGGCCTGCGTTCCTGCAACAGCGCGCCGGTACCCGCCGGCGTGCGCCATGGCTGTTCGATCCGGACAGCGGCCGTCGCCAGCTGTTGCAGTTCTTCGGTCTGCACGACCTCACCGGTTTCGGCATCGACGACAAACCATTGGCGACCGCTGCCGCTGGCGCGTTGCTGGGGTATGTCGAGGAAACCCAGAAGCAGCGCCTGCCGCACCTGACCGCGATCGCCGTGGAGTCGTCGGGCGATGCCATTGCCATGAACGCGGCCACGCGACGCCACCTGGAACTGGACACGCGCGTCGATGGCGATACCAAGAACACCCTGCTCGGTGTGCTCGATTCCACCATCACCCCGATGGGCGGCCGCCTGCTGCGCCGCTGGTTGCATCGTCCGTTGCGCGACCGCCGCGTGCTCGGAGAGCGGCACGACGCCGTCGACATCCTGATCCGGCACGGTGCCGAACGCGATTTGCGCGACCGCTTCCGCGCCCTGGGCGACCTGGAACGCATCCTCACGCGCGTGGCCCTGCGCTCGGCGCGCCCACGCGATATGTCCACGCTGCGCGATGGTCTGGCCCTGCTGCCGGCGATAAACCAGCTCATCGCGCCGCTGGATTCGCCACGCCTGAACGCACTCGCCGCCGAACTGGGCGAACACACGGAAACCGCCGCGTTGCTGGCCAAGGCTGTCGCCGAACAACCGCCGATGAAGTTGAGCGACGGCGGCGTGATCGCCACGGGCTTCGATGAAGAACTGGATGAGCTGCGCCGGCTCAGTACCCATGCCGACCAGTTCCTGATCGACCTGGAAACCCGCGAGCGCGAAAGCAGCGGCATCCCCACGCTCAAGGTCGGCTATAACCGCGTCCACGGTTACTACATCGAAATCAGCAAGGGCCAGGCCGGCAAGGCGCCGGTGCACTACACCCGCCGCCAGACCCTGACCGGCGCCGAGCGCTACATCACCGAGGAACTGAAGAACTTCGAGGACAAGGTGTTGTCGGCGCGAGAACGTTCGTTGTCGCGCGAGAAACTGCTGTACGAAAACCTGCTGGATTCGCTCAACCGCGACCTGGAACCACTGAAGCATTGCGCCGCTGCGCTGAGCGAACTCGACGTGCTCGCCGGTTTCGCCGAACGCGCGCAGGCGTTGGACTGGTCACAGCCGGAACTGCGCGACGCGCCCGGCCTGCACATCGAACGCGGCCGCCACCCGGTGGTGGAAGCGGTGCGCGAGGAGCCCTTCGAACCCAACGATCTCGCATTCACCGAAGACCGACGCATGCTGGTCATCACCGGCCCCAACATGGGCGGCAAGAGTACCTACATGCGCCAGAACGCGCTGATCGTGCTGCTGGCGCACATCGGCAGCTTCGTGCCGGCGGCGCGCGCGGCGATCGGACCGATCGACCGCATCCTGACCCGCATCGGCGCGGGAGACGACCTCGCCCGCGGCCAGTCGACCTTCATGGTCGAGATGAGCGAGACCAGCTACATCCTCCATCACGCCACACCGCAGTCGCTGGTACTGATGGACGAGATCGGCCGCGGCACGTCCACCTACGACGGCCTGGCCCTGGCCGATGCGGTCGCCCGTCACCTGGCCGCGACGAATCGCTGCTACACCCTGTTCGCCACGCACTATTTCGAACTGACCGCGCTGGCCGAGCCCGGCAGTGGCATCGCGAACGTGCATCTGGACGCGGTCGAGCACGGCGACACGCTGGTATTCATGCATGCCGTGAAGGACGGCCCGGCCGACCGCAGCTTCGGCCTGCAGGTAGCCGCACTTGCCGGCCTGCCCAGGGTCACCGTGCAACAGGCACGGCGTCGACTGGCGGAGTTGGAACAGCGCGGTCGCGAAAGCCATGCTTCGGAAATGGCGCCACAGGCACTGGATGCGCCGCAGCAATTCGGCCTGTTCACTCCCGCCCCCTCCGCAGCACAGGAGGCGCTGGCGGCGCTGGATCCGGACGAGCTGACGCCGAAGCAGGCGCTGGAGGCGCTGTACCGGCTGAAGTCCCTGCTCTAGCGCGCTGATGCACACATCCCAACGCATAACGGAATCCATCCCTGACCGCGCTAGTATCGATGACCCCCGACCATCCCGGCCGACCCTCATTACAAAGGACTGCACCATGAGCAACTCGTTGGCAGAAGAACTGTTCCAGCAACTCCAGGGCGCCCCGCTCCAGCAACTTTCGCAGCAACTGGGCACCGGACAGATGCAGACCTCCAACGCCATCGGCGCAGCCCTGCCGTTGCTGCTCGGCGCACTGGGCAAGAACGCTGCGCAGCCCTCAGGCGCCGAAGCCCTGTTCGGCGCCCTACAGAACGATCACATCGGCCTCGATATCGGCAGCGTGCTGGGCGCGGTGCTCGGTGGCACGCAGAGCCGCCAGACCAACGGTGCTGGCATCCTCGACCACATCTTCGGTGCGAACCAGGACCGCGCCGCGACCAGCCTCGGCCAGGCTACCGGCCTCGGCGGCGACAAGGCCAGCGTGCTGCTTCGTATCCTCGCCCCCATCGTGATGTCGTTCCTGGCCCAGCGCTTCCTCGGCCAGCAAAACGGCGTCGCCACACCGAACGCACTGGGCAACATCCTCGGCCAGGAACGTGAGGTCATGCAGCAACAGGGCGGCCTCGGCGGCGGGCTGCTCGGCGCGGTGCTCGATCAGGACGGCGATGGCCAGCTCGGCCTGGGCGACATCCTCAAGATTGGCGGTGGATTGCTCGGTGGACGCTGACCCGTTGCACGCGGCATCGGCGAAGCGCCGGCACCTGCTGGAGCTTCGTTGCTCGCTCTGATCAATCGTCACCCGTTGATTAATAGTTCCTGCATATCGGATTCTTCGAATCATTCAATTTCACCTGTCATCGACCACTGACTAAGGTGAGTGTGTCTTCCAGCCAGGAACGAGCAGATGAGCAAGCCTACGGACAACCCGAACGGGTCCCAATGGCCACCGCCTTCGACGCGTCCTCGTCGACGAGGAAAACAGCATGGCCGCTGGCCCCGCGCGGCCCGGCGCTGATCCACAACTGGCAACTGATCGAAAAGCTGCTGCACCACTACTAGATGCCATTGACAAGAACATTCACTTCTATCGGTACTCGGATTCCAAACTGGACCGAGTAATTCAATGCAAACGACCCAAGGTGGAAAGCCCATGTCAACCGAAGCAAAGTGCCCGTTCAATCACACCGCTGGCGGCGGTACTGCAAATCAGGATTGGTGGCCGAATCAGTTGCGGGTGGAGCTGTTGCGCCAGCATTCGACCAAATCCGACCCGCTGGGCGGGGAATTCAACTACGCCGAGGAGTTCAAGAAGCTCGACTACGCCGCGCTGAAGAAGGATCTGCTGGCGCTGATGACCGATTCGCAGGACTGGTGGCCGGCGGACTTCGGCCACTACGGTCCGCAGTTCATCCGCATGGCCTGGCATAGCGCCGGCACCTACCGCACCGGCGATGGTCGCGGAGGCGGCGGTCGCGGCCAGCAGCGTTTCGCTCCGCTCAACAGTTGGCCGGACAACGTCAACATCGACAAGTCGCGCCGCCTGCTGTGGCCGATCAAGCAGAAGTACGGCCAGAAGATTTCCTGGGCCGACCTCTACATCCTCACCGGCAACGTCGCGCTGGAATCCATGGGCTTCCGCACTTTCGGTTTCGGCGGCGGCCGCGAGGACGTGTGGGAACCGGATCAGGACGTCTATTGGGGTGCCGAGAAGACCTGGCTGGGCGGCGACAAGCGTTACGCCCATGGTTCCGAGGGCGTCGAGAAGGGCGCGGACGAGGCCGTGCTGGTGTCGGACGAGCCGGCTGACGGCGACGTACACAGTCGCAACCTCGAGAATCCGCTCGCCGCGGTGCAGATGGGCCTGATCTACGTGAACCCGGAAGGCCCGGACGGCAATCCGGATCCGCTCGCGGCGGTCCGGGACATCCGCGAGACCTTCGCTCGCATGGCGATGGATGACGAGGAAACCGTCGCCCTGATTGCTGGCGGCCACAGCTTCGGCAAGACCCACGGCGCTGGCCCGGCCGACAACGTGGGCGTCGAGCCGGAAGCGGCCGGCCTTGAAGAACAAGGCCTGGGTTGGCGCAGCAGCTATGGCAGCGGCAAGGCTGGCGATGCCATTACCAGCGGCCTGGATGTCACCTGGACCACCACCCCGACCAAGTTCAGCAACAACTTCTTCGAGAACCTGTTCGGCTTCGAATGGGAGCTGAGCAAGAGCCCCGCCGGTGCGCATCAATGGGTTGCCAAGGGTGCCGAGGCCATCATCCCGGATGCCCACGACCCGTCGAAGAAGCGTCTGCCGACCATGCTGACCACCGACCTGTCGCTGCGGTTCGACCCGGTCTACGAAAAGATCTCGCGCCGCTTCCTGGAGAACCCCGACCAGTTCGCCGACGCCTTCGCCCGTGCCTGGTTCAAGCTGACCCACCGCGACATGGGCCCGCGCGCCCGTTACCTTGGCCCGGAAGTGCCGGCCGAAGAGCTGATCTGGCAGGACCCGCTACCGAAGGCGACGTTGCAGGCCCCCAGCGCAGCGGACATCGCCGACCTGAAGGCAAGCATCGCAGCTTCCGGCCTGACCGTCTCGCAACTGGTTTCCACCGCATGGGCCGCGGCTTCGACCTTCCGTGGCAGCGACAAACGCGGCGGCGCCAACGGCGCGCGCCTCCGCCTCGCCCCGCAGAAGGATTGGGAAGCCAACAATCCGGCCGAACTGGCGAAGGTGCTGGCCAAGCTGGAAGAAATCCAGAAGGCTTCCGGCAAGGTTTCGCTGGCCGACCTGATCGTGCTGGCCGGTGGCGTCGGCGTCGAGCAGGCGGCGAAGAAGGCCGGCTTCGGCGTCGAGGTTCCGTTCGCGCCTGGCCGCACGGATGCCTCGCAGGACCAGACCGATGTCGAATCCTTCGCAGTGCTCGAACCGATCGCTGATGGCTTCCGCAACTACCTCAAGGGCAAGTACAGCATCCCCGCCGAAGCGCTGCTGATCGACAAGGCACAGCTGCTGACCCTGACCGCGCCGGAACTGACCGTATTGGTCGGTGGCCTGCGCGTGCTGGGCGCCAATGCGGGTGGTTCCAAGCACGGCGTCTTCACCCAGCATCCCGAAACCTTGAGCAATGACTTCTTCGTCAACCTGCTCGACATGGGCACCGAGTGGAAGGCCGCCGGCGATACGTTCGAAGGCCGCGACCGCGAGGCCGGGGCGGTGAAGTGGACCGGCACGCGCGTGGACCTGGTGTTCGGTTCCAACTCCGAGCTGCGCGCGCTGGCCGAGGTCTATGCCAGTGCGGACGCGAAGGAGAAGTTCGTCAAGGACTTCGTGGCCGCCTGGACCAAGGTGATGAACCTGGATCGCTTCGACCTAGCCTGATCTCGTTGGATATGACCTCGTCTGGGCATGATTTCGCCCGGTCCTTACACCCTGCCCGTAACGCGAAAACACCGACTCCGGCCGGTGTTTTCATTCATGCCGACTACAACGCGTCGATATCGCCCAAGGCTTGGATCAATCGACGCGCACGTTTGTCCGGCTTGCCGGGCGATGGCCGGTAGCCATTGGCCTCGGCCCGGTGCACGGCGCGTTCCTGTTCGCGCCGCAAACGTGACTCCTCGCTTTCGCGATACAGCGCTTGCGCAACCGCGGCAGGGCCGCGCGTGTCGCTGATCGCCACCACTTCGACCTCGAAAGTTTCCCCGCTGCGTGCAACCTTCAACGCATCGCCGACCTTCACCATCCGCGACGGCTTGGCGCGCTGACCACCGATATCGACCTTGCCGGTCTCCACCGCCTGCTTGGCCAACGCGCGGGTCTTGTAGAAGCGCGCGGCCCAGAGCCAGATGTCGAGCCTCAGCGTCGGCATGGCCGTTATCGCCGGGGATTCACTTCGATGGGACATCGATTCGCTCCGAAATCCTTCTGGCCAACATCACGCTGCGCGGCGCGGCCAGGCCGCCCCACTCCGCATCCAATTTACCCAGCAGCTCGCCCGCTTCGACG
>JAKFDG010000390.1:0-2697 GCA_036677285.1 Pseudoxanthomonas sp. | reverse complement strand
GTAAGCAAAGCGCACCCGGAGCGCTTTTACACCTGGACGCCACCCAGGTGCGCCGCGCTTATCACTTGATTGCAGGTGATGCCGTGTTCAGCTGTCTTGCACGCGCGGTGGATACACTCGGGCAGATCTGGAAATCGGATATTTCCCATGTGGTCCGCCAACTTCTTCTTCCGATCCATCACGTTCGCTCTTGTCCTGGCGACATCGCTGGCCGCCTGCGGCTCGAACCGGAGCAAGGAGCCGCCGCCGCCCCTGGGTGAGACCTTCGGTGCCGAAGACACCTATTCGCGTAGTTATGCGGTGACGCCGTCCATTGCCTGCGAAGCCACGCGGCGCGCCCTGCTGGGACAGGGCTACGTGATCGGCAAGAGGGCCCCGGAGGCCGTGGAGGCGACCAAGAACTTCCAGCCCGAGTCCGATGTGCACACGCAGCTCAAGGTGCTCACGACCTGTGTCCCGCGGTCCGACGGTGGTTCGATCGTCTTCATCAACGCCGTGCAGGACCGTTACACACTCCAGTCGCAATCCAATTCGGCCAGCGTCGGCGTAAGCATGATCGGCTCGGTGTCGCTGCCGGTCCCCGGTGGCAGCAATGGCAACCTGGTGCGGGTGGGCAGCAATACCGTGCAGAACCAGGACTTCTACCGGCGCCTGTTCGATCGCGTCACGTTCTACCTGCCCGGCACTCCCACCAACGCACCGCCGCCGCCGGAACCGGCAGGCCCGCCCGATCCGGTCACGCAAAAGCAGCAGGAAGCGGCGAAACCAGACTTGCCGTTGCCATAGGGAAGCCAGTTCGCCACCGGTGATATCTTTCCGCCATGCCCAAGTCCACCGAAGCAATCAAGTTCAAGGCGAAGCTCTCACGCCCCGCGGAACCGAAAGGCGCGGCGTGGACCTTCCTGGTATTGCCCGCCGCCGCCAGCAAGCAGCTGCCGACGCGGAGCATGGTCACCGTTGACGGCACGCTCGCCGGCCAGCCCTTCCAGGCCACGCTCGAGCCCGATGGCCAGGGCAGCCACTGGTTCAAGGTCGAAAAGAAACTGCGCGACGCCGCCGGCGTCGCCGCGGGCGACAGCGTCGCGCTAGAGATCGCACCGGTGGAAAAAGAACCCGAACCCAAGGTGCCCGCCGACCTCAAGCAGGCGCTGGCCGCCAACCCCGCCGCCAAGGCCATGTGGAAAGAGATCACCGCGGTCGCGCGGCGCGACTGGATCCACTGGATCACCTCCGGCAAGAAAGCCGAGACCCGCGTCAACCGCATCGCCGTCGCCTGCGACAAACTCGCCTGCGGCAATCGCCGCGCCTGCTGCTTCGACCGCTCCGGCATGTACAGCAAGGGCAACATGGGCGCGCCGGAAGCGGCGGAGTGAGGTAGGGCGCAATAACCGCAGGGCATTGCGCGGCGGGAGAACAAAGCCGAGATGATCCACGGTTGTCCGTGATCTTGGCTGTGCTTCAAAGGGCTACTGCACCGGCAGGTCTACGCCGCGCAATGCCCTGCGGTTATTGCGCCCTACGGGCTTGTCGATTCCCACCCCTCTCGTTCGTCGCCGGTATGACTCCGCCACCAAAAGGACTGCACCCATGCCGCGCATGATCTTCGTCAACCTGCCTGTTTCCAACCTTGATGCCTCGAAGAAGTTCTACGAGGCCCTCGGTTTCACCAACAACCCGCAATTCACCGACGCCACCGCCGCCTGCATGGTCTGGAGCGAGGCCATCCACGTCATGCTGCTGACCCACGACAAGTGGAACACCTTCACCACCCGCCCCATACCGCCCAACACCTCCAGCGAAGTGGCGCTCGCCCTTGCCCTGGACGACCGCGCCGCCGTCGATGCCTTCAACGCGGCCGCCGCGGCCAACGGCGGAACCGGCGACATCAATCCGGTACAGGACCACGGCTTCATGTATGGCCGCGACGTGGCCGATCCCGACGGACACGTCTGGGGCCCCTTCTGGATGGATATGGCCGCCATGCCCACTGGCGAGTGAGGGGATCCACGGAATCACCTCGGGCACGCGCGCCGACGCGCCCACACGCAACGGGAAATAAAAAAGGAAGCCCGCGTGCGCGGGCTTCCCTGCAGGTTTCCGCGAGGCCGAAGCCTTGGAGTGTCACATCCCGCGGGGCGAATTGTTGTTGTAGTGCTCCGGGGCGAAGGCATCCCTCACCGCAGCCTTGGCCCGTTCCCAGGTAAGCCGCGACGAGCCCTTGGCCTTGTCCCAACCTTCCTTGAGCTCGCCTTCCACCTTGTCGTCCCAATCGCGGTCGCTATAGCGGCTGCGTGCCTGGGTACCGTAGCGGTACGCCGGGCGATAGTCCTCGAAGCTGTCGTCATCGGCGCGATACTCGGCGGTGTCGAACCGCGACGCGAAATAACGGTCGGTATTCTCGTAGGTACTGTAGGTGCGCTCCGCGCGATCCCACGAATCCTTCACCGCGGCGCGTGCCTCGTCCCAGGCGAGCGTCGAATTGCCCCGGGCCTTTTCCCAGTCGCGCTGGAGATCGGCCTCCGTATCGGTCCAGGTCCGCCCGGCGAATTTTTCGCGGCCCTGCAGACCGTAGCCGTACGCTGCCGCGTAATCCTTGTCGAAGTCGCGGCCGCTGTCGACGTACGGACGATTGACGTGCTCCGTGCGCCAGTATTCGAGTTCGCCCGTGGGATCCATCCGTTCGGCGATGCCCTTGCC
>JAKFDG010000389.1:0-2844 GCA_036677285.1 Pseudoxanthomonas sp. | reverse complement strand
CACCGCGCCCTTGACCTGGCGCAGGGCCTCGGCGATGCGCAGCAGCACCGGCTGCACCTCATCGGAAACGCTGGCGCTGCCGGAGGCGAACAGCTCGTCGCCGCGCAGGGTCACCACCGAGCGATCCACCGCGTCCTCCACCGCGACGCGCTGGGCCTTGATGTCGTCCGCGAGGAAGCGCGCCAGGCGCGGCCGCTCGATCAGCTTGGGCTGCAGCGGCGGGCGGTCGATGGTCTGCACCGGGATCTCGCCCAGGGCATGGATGTTGCGGAACACCGGCTCGGCAGCGGCCGCCAGCGTCAGCCGCAGACCGAACAGCAACAGCAGCAGCACGGCCAGGCAGATGGCCACGCCGACCCAGGGCGGGAGGAACTGCGACAGCCGATCGCGCGCCACGCTGAGTCCGCGCCAGTGCGGCGACAGCTCGCGCTCGAACTCGCCGCGCACGCTGCGGATGGTGGCGCTGGTGCGCTCGCGCAGGGCCTCCAGTTGGCTGCGACCATCGTTCATCACCCGGTAACGGCCCTCGAAGCCCAGGCACAGGCACAGGTACAGCAACTCGAGGATGTGCAGGCGCTGGCGCGGGTTCTGCAGGCAGTGCTCGAGCAACTGAAAGACCTTCTCGCCGCCCCAGGCCTCGTTGTGCAGGGTGATCAGCAGGCTCTGCTTGCCCCAGTCGCTGCCACTGCCCCAGGGCGTGCTGAGCACCGCCTCGTCCAGCGCCGTGCACAGCACATAGCGGCTGAGCATCACCTCGTCCTGGGCCACGCCGGCGGCGCGCGCCTGCTCCTCGAACTGGCGCAGGTAAGCCAACAGCTGCGCGCGCAGGCTGGCCGGCAGCGGGTGGGCGATGGTGCTGCGCAGACGGGTCAGCAGCGCCAGCATCGGGCCCGCCGCCCGTTCCAGGGGATTGAGGCCCTGGGCCAGGCTGCTCGCCAGCGGCGCCCCGGGCATGGCCGGGGTCGGCGCGGGCCCGCCGGGGGCATCCGCACGCGGCGCCGGCGTATCGGCGGTGCGCCCGCCGGGCCGCGGCATGATCATGGTGCGGTCGTTGCCGCCTGCGCTGCCACCTGAGGCGCCACCTGCCGCGGGGCCGCCGAAGGGATCATCGATCGGGTGCATGGCGACTATCCTCGGATGGCCCAGAAGGCCAGGTTCAGGCCGGGGAACTGGCCGGCGATGTGGAAGGCGAAACCGCCCGAGTTGACCAGTTGCTTCCAGTGCTCGCTGCCGCGATCCAGTTCGAAATAGCTCGAGCCTGCGTGATAGGGCAGCTGCCGCGGCGCCACCGGCATGGGCAACAAGGCGATGCCCGGCAACTGCAGGTTGACCAGGTCGCGGATGTGCTCGACCGA
The DNA here is from genome assembly GCA_036677285.1 of Pseudoxanthomonas sp. Taxonomy (GTDB): domain Bacteria; phylum Pseudomonadota; class Gammaproteobacteria; order Xanthomonadales; family Xanthomonadaceae; genus Pseudoxanthomonas_A. The sequence continues at coordinate 1,489 of JAKFDG010000389.1, read as the reverse complement.
ACCGACCTTGGCCTGCTGCGGGAAGCGCGAGCGCAGGGTCTCCGCCGGCACCTCGGCGCGCACCACCAGGACGAAGCTGGCCAGCTCCAGCAGGCTCTTGTCCGCGAGCATCGCCACATGCACGCCGTAGGACTTCTCGACGATGGGGATCGGCGTGGCGCGGGTATCGATGACCATCGACAAGGCTTGCCGCAGGGCCTGTATGACCGGGGCGAAGCTGCCCGCCAGGTCGTCGTGGGCATAGGCCGGGTAGTCGGCCGGGCGCCGCGCGGTCGAGGAGAAGGTGGCGAATTCGCCGGCCAGGCAGACCGCCTCGCGGTAGAAGTCTTGCGGGTGCAGCGGGCTGAGCCGGGCCAGATGGCTGATCAGCGGCTCGGCGCGATTGACCAGTTGCAGCAGCAGGAAGTCGGCGATCTCCGAAGCGCCGCCGGCCCCCGAGGCCACCACCCGCCCCGACAACGCCTCGCCGCGTTGGTGCAACAACCCTTGCAGTTCGTTGCGAAAGGCCGCCAGCGGCTTGGATGCGGCCACGTCGAGCAACGGCGGAATGTAGCTCTCGTCCAGTTGCAGGGCATTATCCGCGCGCTTCTCCAGTACCCGCACCAGACCGAGACAGGCGTATTCGCCGAGCCCATCGCGTTCGCTGAGCAGGCGTAGCGCCTTGCCGCCGATCGCCAGCGGCGCCCGGCTCTCGAAGGCGGCGTTGTCATCGCGCACCTCGCGCACCTGGCTGACATAGCGCGCACCACCGGGCGCCTCGCCCTCCTCGACGGTGTCACGGCTGCCAGCGCGCTTGAGCGGCAAGGCCAGATAGACCAGCGCATCGCGCAGATTGCCGTCCACCGCCAGCGGCGGCGGCGCGACGTCGTCGCCGGGAATCTCGAACGGCGTGCCATCGGGCAGCACCCCGCGGGCGCTGAGGATCGCCAGCTTGCCCTGGCCGAGCAACGACTCGTCGATACGCAGTTCGGAAAATCCCCAGCCGCCAGCGATCAGCGAGCGGCAGCGGCCATCGACCAGGGTCTCCACATAGCGATCATGCTGCTGGAAATGTTGCGGTCGCAGAAACATCCCCTCGGACCACACCACACGGTTATTCCAGGACATGGACGGGTTCCCTCCGCAGGACTATTTCGCAGGTACCGCGCTGACTGCCCTGGCACCCAGGGAGACGTTCAGTTGGCTGGTCTGATGGCTCGGGATGCTGACCAGCTGGCGCCACACCGCGCTGTCCAGTTCACGATAGGCCACCACCACGCCGAGCAAGCGGCTCTGCTCGTCGAGCTGGCGCTCCACGGTCAGCTGTTGGCCCGGCTGGATCAGCAGTTCGTCCTGCACCAGCAGGTCCGCGGCAAGGGTGGCGCTGGCGGCATCGACCAGGGAAAAGTAATCGGCGCGATCGAAGGCCGCGCCGCTCTTCAATTCGTACAGGCGCACCCGCACCGGCGTCGCCTGGCCGTCCGCCGACGGATTGAGGTCGGCAGCGGCC
>JAKFDG010000388.1:0-1948 GCA_036677285.1 Pseudoxanthomonas sp. | reverse complement strand
GTTCATGGCGCGCACCACGCTGCGCAGTTCGGGCGTGCGGGGTTCTGCGATGCGCAGGAAGCGGCGCTCGGCAATGGCCTCGGCCTGGCCCACCACATCGCCCAGCGGCCGGGTGATGAAGCGGATGGCCAGCGTCCCGGCGATGCCGGTGATCACGCTGCCGAGCACAAACCACAGCAGCAGCTCCAGCGTGCCGTCCCACAGGCTCTTGTACACATACTGCTCGTGGCTGGCCAGGGTGAGCGTTCCATACTGCTTCCAGCCGTCCTGGATCAGCGCCTGGCCGGGCGCTGCGCGGATCGGGATGAGCCGGGCGAACCAGGCCGGTGCGCCTTGCAGCTGGCCGGTGAAGACGCGCTCCACCACCGTCTGGCCGGTGGGCGAAACGATGCGGATGAAGCGGTAGTGCCCGGCGTCAAACTGCGTCGCCACCTGCAGCTCGACCGTGACCGGATCCTTGGGCAACTGCGACAGCGACAGGGCCAGCGCCGTGGCGTTGTCGATGTTCTTCACCTGCAGCTGCTGCTCCAGATAGTGGCGCGCAGACAACACACTGACGACCATGCTGCCGCCGAAGGCAATGGTCATGACCACGATGATGGCGATCCAGAGCTGTTTGATAAGGGACATGGTGGTAACTCGCTGAGTGAGGAAATGAATCAGGGCGTGAGTGAGTCAGGACGTGAAGGGATCGGGGTTGAACGGGTCACGGCGACAGGCCTTCCTGGCGCATGCGCTCAAGCACATCGCGCCAGCGCGACAGGCGTGTGGTGGGGTCGGCCAGTGAGGACGTGCCGCCACCCACCCACAAACCGGCGCTGTTGAAACTGAAGACCGGCGCGAGGTCGCTGCGCATCGAGGCAGGGCGCACGCTGCTGATCAGGTTGTCGAGAATCAGCGGCTCGTCGGTCGGCTGGGGATAGAACCCCAGCACCATGTGGGCCACGGTCGTGGTCGAACCGATGCGGGCGCGCACGTAAATCAGGCGCAAGCGGTCGTTGCCGATGCCCAGCATGAGCAGTGTGAGGTACTTGGCGATCGAGAAGTCCTCGCAATCGCCGGTACCGCGGCCCATGAACTCGAGCGGCGTGGCCCAGTAATCTTCCTGCTGCCAGACGACGGCATCGCTTTCAAACAGGATGCGCCGGTTGAAGAAGGTGTTGACCTTGTCGAGCTTGTCCGCATCGGGCAGCGCGCGCGATTCCTCGATCAGCCGGCGCCACGCCACCACCGTCTCTGAAGCCCGCGAGCCATAGCGCTGCAGCGCCAGAGCCTGTGTCTTGTCAAGATCGGGTGCCGCGACCGACGCGCCCAGCACCACCAGCACCACCAGCAGGGCGAGCAAGCACCCTCGGCTCCAGGGCACGAGACAGGCGCGAAGGCCTTGACGTGTCATGGCAGCGTTCCACATGGCGGCAAGCCTAACCCAAAGTGGACAGGGCGGCAAACCCTGCGCGGCATGTGATCGGCATCCCAAGAATAGGGGATATCCAAACCAACATTTTGCGGCTATAACCAATACCCCGAAACACTAACTAACAAGGTGGTTGCATGAAAGCGAACTTCTCAATAATCGCTGCGGCCGTGTTGACCTGCCTGGCAGCGCAGGCGCAAACATTGCCCGAGCCGATGGTGGAGGCAGCACGCAAGGCGGTGGTCAGCAACCCCGAAGTGCAGGCCCGCTGGCACGGCTTCCAGGCCGCCGGCAACGAGCGAGACGTGGCCCGCGGCGGCTACTTTCCGCAGATCGACCTGCGCGCCGGCACCGGCCGCGAGAGCCGCGAGACGCCCTTGACCGACTATGGCCGTTACAACTTCCGTGGCGCGACGCTCACGCTCAACCAGATGCTGTTTGACGGGCTGTTCACGCCCAACGAAGTCAAGCGCCTGGGCTACGCCAAGCTCACCCGCTACTACGAACTGCAGGAAGTCTCCGAGACCGCCGCGC
>JAKFDG010000387.1:0-2850 GCA_036677285.1 Pseudoxanthomonas sp. | reverse complement strand
GCAGCAGGTCATGGACGCGTTCGATGTTGCCCAGCGACTTCGACATTTTGGCGCCGCCGAAATTCAGCATGCCGTTGTGCAGCCAATAGCGCGCGAAGATCCTGCCGCCGTGCGCGCATTCGCTCTGCGCGATCTCGTTCTCGTGGTGCGGGAACTGCAGGTCGACGCCGCCGGCGTGGATGTCGATGGTCTCGCCGAAGTGGGCGCTGATCATTGCCGAGCATTCGATGTGCCAGCCCGGGCGGCCGCGGCCCCAGGGCGAATCCCAGCCGGGCAGGTCGTCGGTGGACGGCTTCCACAGCACGAAATCGCCCGGATCGCGCTTGTATGGCGCCACTTCCACCCGCGCGCCAGCCAGCATTTCCTCCGGATCGCGGCGCGAGAGCTTGCCGTAGTCCTTGAAGGTGCCGACCGCGAACAGCGCATGGCCTTCCGCGGCGTAGGCGTGGCCGTTCTCGATCAGGCGCTCGATCATGGCGATGATCTGCGGGATATGCGCGGTGGCCTCGGGTTCGATATCCGGCGGGGCCACGCCCAGCCGGGCCATGTCCTCGCGATAGGCCGCTGCGTATTTGTCGGTGATGACCGAGATGGCGACGCCCAGCTCCTGGGCCGCCGCGTTGATCTTGTCGTCCACGTCGGTGATGTTGCGGGCGTAGCGCAGGTTGCCGTAGCGGCGACGCAAAAGCGCGGCCAGCACCCCGAACACCACCGGGCCGCGGGCATTGCCGATGTGCACGTAGTTGTAGACGGTGGGCCCGCAGACGTACATCGTGGGGCAAGCGGGGTCGAGCGGCGCGAAGGCTTCGGCCTGTCGCGTCAGGTTGTTGTGCAGTCGCAGGGTCATCGGTGGGGGCTTGGAAGAAAGCAAGGGGATTCTACCGGTCCATACAGGGCTCTGACAGCATCGATTCAGCCCCACTCAAGGCGCGCTGCCTACACTGTGCTCCGGTTCCCAACCAAGTGGCCTCATGCGCCGGTCCTGTTTGAGATTGTTCGGACTCTGCCTGGTTGCCCTCGCAGCGATGCCCGTGGCGGCGCAGGACATGGCTTCGGCCCCGGTCACCACCGTTGTCCAGGCCGAGAACGTGCGCCTGGACTATGCGCAGGTGCTGAGAGTGGAACCCGTCTACCAGACCCTGCGTGCCTCCCGCACCGAAATGCGCTGCGAGGAAATTCCCGTCCCCAAACCCGCACCGCCGCCAGAAGAGGGGCGCTGGACGAAGATCGTGGATTCGGTGAAGGGTGTATTCACCGATGACCCGGAGCCGCAACCCAAGGCCGAGCCACCCAAGCCCAGTTGCCGCATGGTGCCGGTGGAACGGGAATTCCGCCGTCCCATCGCCTATGACGTGGACTATGTCTACAAGGGCGTCAAGTACCGCTCGCGCCTGGCCGACGATCCCGGCAACCGGCTGCGCATCCGGGTTTCGGTGATGCCCTACGTTCCCGGACAGAACGTCGCCTCGCCCTGATCCTTGCGCTGCAGCGCAGCACATGCGACGATTCGGCCAATGAAGATGAACCAGCACCAGCACGCAAGCAGCGCCCGCATGGCCTCGGGCATGACCTCGCGTGCCCGCCGACCGGAATCCCGTTTCTAGCTGGGTCACCGGACGTCTTCGCCTGTCTTACCGGAACCCAGCCTGGCGCTGGGTTTTTTCGTTTTTGAACCAAATTCCCTGAACCAAGGAAGCCTTTGATGAAGCACTTCTTGAACACGCAGGACTGGAGTCGTTCCGAACTGGACGCGCTGCTGACGCAGGCCGCGCTGTACAAGCAACACAAGCTGGGCGATGCGCTCAAGGGCAAGTCGATCGCCCTGGTGTTCTTCAACCCGTCGATGCGTACCCGCACCAGTTTCGAGCTCGGTGCGTTCCAGCTCGGTGGCCATGCCGTGGTGCTGCAGCCGGGCAAGGACGCATGGCCGATAGAGTTCAACCTGGGCACGGTGATGGATGGCGACACCGAAGAGCACATCGCCGAAGTGGCCAGGGTGCTGGGCCGTTACGTCGATCTGATCGGCGTGCGCGCCTTCCCGAAGTTCGTGGACTGGTCGTACGATCGCGAAGACATCGTGCTGAAGAGTTTCGCCAGGTACTCGCCGGTGCCGGTCATCAACATGGAGACCATCACCCATCCCTGCCAGGAACTGGCGCATGTGCTGGCCTTGCAAGAGCACTTCGGCACGCCGGACCTGCGCGGCAAGAAATACGTGCTGACCTGGACCTACCATCCCAAGGCATTGAACACCGCGGTCGCGAATTCCGCGCTGACCATCGCCACGCGCATGGGTATGGACGTGACCCTGTTGTGCCCCACGCCGGAATACGTGCTCGACGAGCGCTACATGGGCTGGGCGCAACGGAACGTGGCCGAGAACGGCGGTTCGCTGGTGGTCAGCCACGACACCGACAGCGCCTATGCCGGTGCCGACGTCGTCTACGCCAAGAGCTGGGGTGCGCTGCCGTACTTCGGCAACTGGGAACCCGAGAAACCCATCCGCGACCAGTACAAGCACTTCATCGTCGACGAACGCAAGATGGCGCTGACCAATAACGGCGTGTTCTCGCACTGCCTGCCATTGCGGAGGAACATCAAGGCCACCGACGCGGTCATGGATTCGCCACAGTGCATCGCCATCGACGAGGCCGAGAACCGCCTGCATGTGCAGAAGGCGATCATGGCCGCGCTGGCCAACCAGTAACCCACACGGAACAAATCCCCCATGAGCAAGAAAGACATAGTCCTCGCCTTCTCCGGCGGCCTCGACACCAGCTTCTGCATTCCCTATCTGCAGGAGCGCGGCTGGGCCGTGCACACCGTGTTCGCCGATACCGGCGGCGTGGA
>JAKFDG010000386.1:0-4857 GCA_036677285.1 Pseudoxanthomonas sp. | reverse complement strand
CCATGTCCGCGATCCCGCTGCTTGCGCTGGAAGTGCGCCACTCGTTCAATTCCGCGCCGCGCGTGCGGCACGAGATCGCCGCAACCTTGTTGCGCCACAACGCGGCGCTGCTGGTCGCGCAAGATCCTTCTGCCGGGCCGGTGCACCGTTTGCTTGCGCATTGCTGGAAACCGGACGACGAAGTTTTCGCGGAACTGGTCCGCGCCGCACTGGTGGTCTGCGCCGATCACGAACTGAACGTCTCGGCCTTCGCCGCGCGCGTGGTCGCGTCCACAGGTGCGCATCTGCACGGCACGGTATGCAGCGGGTTGGCGGCGCTTTCGGGTCCGCGCCACGGCGGCGCAACGGCACGCACGCATGCGTTGATCGCCGATGCGCAAGCTGCGTCGTCGACGCGCGATTTCATCGCCACGCGCTGGCAGCGTGGCGACGACCTGCCGGGCTTCGGCCATGCGCTGTATCCGCAGGGCGATCCGCGCGCCACGGAAATCCTGGCGAGACTGCGTGCGTCCTATTCCGGCACGCCTGCGATGCAGTCGCTGGAATCCTTGATCGCCGCCACCGAAGACATCAGCGGGCAGCGCCCGAACATCGATTTCATGCTGGCGGCCATCTGCCACGCAAACGACCTGCCCGCTACGCCCGCCTTGGTGATGTTCGCCGCGGGACGACTGGCCGGATGGCTGGCGCATGCGCTGGAACAACAGGCGCAGGGACGCCTGATACGACCACGCGCCAGCTATACAGGCGTTGCGCCGATCACCAAGGAATGAATCGCACGATCAACCGCCGACTTCCGGTCCGCGCAGAAGTGCTTTCCGGATCTCATCCAGCGCATTGGGATCGTCCAGGGTGGACAGGTCTCCGGGGTCCGTGCCCTGCGCCAGCGCTTGCAGGGAGCGGCGCAGCAACTTCCCCGACCGGGTCTTGGGTAGGGCATTGACGATGTAGACGCGCGCCGGGCGCGCGATAGCGCCCAGGCTGTCCTCGACGGCGCGGCGCATGCCGTTGGCGGCGGACACGCGCTCATGCGGTTCCTCGGTGTTCTGGCGCAAAGTGGCGAACACCACCGGCACCTGCCCTTTCAACTCGTCATTCACGCCAACCACCGCGGCCTCTGCCACGGCGCCGTAGCCGGATACTGACTCCTCGATCTCGCGGGTTCCCAGGCGATGGCCGGCGACGTTGATCACGTCATCGGTGCGGCCCAGGATGAAGGTGTAGCCGTCCTCGTCGCGGATCGCCCAGTCCAGCGAGCTGTACAGCAGTTCCTTGAAATGACTGAAGTAGCTGCTGACGAAACGCGCATCGTCGTTCCAGATCGTGGTCATGCAACCGGGCGGCAACGGCGGCTCGATCACCAGCACGCCCTTCTCGTTGGCGGCGACCTCCGCTCCGGTGGCTTCGTCGATCACCTTCATCCTGTAGCCGAGGTTGGGAAATCCCGGCGACCCGAACTTGACGGGTTTCATGTCCAGTCCCGGCAGCAAGGTGATCGCAGGCCACCCGGTCTCGGTCTGCCAGTAGTTGTCGATGATCGGCTTGCCCAGTGCGTCGTGGATCCAGTGCGCGGTGGGTTCGTCCAGCGGCTCACCGGCGAGGAACAGGTACTGCAGCTTCGACAGGTCGTGGTTGCGGATGAAGCCGGCATCGTGTTTCTTCAACACCCGGATCGCGGTCGGCGAGGAGAACATGGTGCGCACGCCATATTTCTCGCACAGCGACCACCAGATGCCGGCGTCCGGATTGACCGGCAGGCCTTCGTAAAGCAACGACGTACAGCCGCCGATCAGCGGACCATAGACGTTGTAGGAATGCCCGACCGCCCAGCCGACATCGGAGGTCGAGAACATCACCTGCCCCGGCGCGACATCGAACACTGTCCGCATCGACAGGGCCAGCGCCACCGCATAGCCGCCGACGTCGCGCTGCACGCCCTTGGGCTTGCCGGTGGTGCCGGAGGTGTAGAGCAGGTAGCTGGGCTCATTGGATTCCAGCCATTCCACCGGCACTTCCGCATCGCCGACTTCGCCGCGCAGAGTGGCGTAGTCGACGTCGCGTCCTTGCACTTTCGGCAGGGCGGGATCGAGTCCGCGCGAGACGATCAGCACTTTCGGTGGCGGCGCATTCGATTTCGCACAGGCCTCATCGACCAGCGACTTGTACGGAATGACCTTGTCGCCGCGCATGCCGGCATCGGCGGCGATCAGCAATTTCGGGGTGGCGTCGTCGATACGCAGTGCCAGGTTGTGCGCAGCGAATCCACCGAACACCACCGAATGCACCGCACCGATGCGTGCGCAGGCCAGCATCGCGAACACCGCCTCGGCCATGTTCGGCATGTAGATGACGACGCGGTCGCCACGTGCCACGTCAAGCCTCAGCAGGATCGCCGCGAACGCGTTGACCTCCCGATACAACTCGGCGTAGGTGATTTCGCGGGAGACGTTGGTCTCGGTGGAAACAGCGACCAGTGCGAATTGATTGGCGCGGTGCGGGAGATGGCGGTCCACTGCGTTGTAGCAAAGGTTGGTTTCACCGCCGACGAACCATTGCCGGAACGGCGGGTTCGTGTAATCAAGGATGCACTGCGGTGGCTTGTGCCAGTGGATGGCCTTGGCCTCTTCCGCCCAGAACTCTTCGGGCCGGTCGATGGAACGGCGGTAGGTTTCCTCGTATCCCATGTCGGTCTCCCGGACTGCACGCAACCTCGCGAGCATAGTCCCCGCAGGCAACGACATCCTCCCGACCATGGTCTTAGAAGCCTGAAAACGACAACGCCGGGGCAAGCCCGGCGTTACGTCGACTCTGATCGGCGCTCTATCAGCCAAGCAGGTGCGCCACGCCGGCGCGCTCTTCTTCCAGCTCGGCCAGGGTCTTGTCCATCGCCGCGCGGCTGAACGTATCGATTTCCAGGCCTTCCACACGGGCGTATTCGCCATTGACGGTGATCACCGGCACACCGTAGATCACGCCTTCCGGCACGCCATAGCTGCCGTCCGAGGGCACGCCCATGGTCACCCACTTGCCGTTGCTGCCCAGCACCCAGTCGCGGATGTGGTCGATGGCGGCGTTGGCGGCCGACGCGGCGGAGGACAGGCCACGCGCTTCGATGATCGCCGCGCCGCGCTTGCCGACCTGCGGGATGAACGCGTTGGCGTTCCAGTCGACGTCATTGATCTTGTCCTTCAACGACGCGCCCCTGACCGTGGCGAAGCGGTAGTCCGGATACATGGTCGGGCTGTGGTTGCCCCACACGATCAGGTTTTCGATGTCGCCAACCGCTACGCCGGCCTTGGAAGCAAGCTGGCTCAGCGCGCGGTTGTGGTCCAGGCGCAGCATCGCGGTGAAGTTCTTCGCCGGCAGGTCCGGCGCCGACTTCATGGCGATGTAGGCATTGGTGTTGGCCGGGTTGCCGACCACCAGCACCTTGACGTTGCGCGAGGCGACCTTGTTCAGTGCAGCGCCCTGGGCGGTGAAGATCTTGGCGTTCTCCAGCAGCAGGTCCTTGCGCTCCATGCCCGGGCCGCGTGGACGCGCGCCGACCAGCAGGGCCACGTCGACGTCCTTGAACGCGACTTCCGGATCATCGGTGCCGACCACGCCAGCCAGCAGCGGGAACGCGCAGTCTTCCAGCTCCATGATCACGCCCTTCAGCGCGGCCTGGGCCTTGTCGATCGGCAGCTCCAGCAACTGCAGGATCACCGGCTGGTCCTTGCCCAGCATTTCGCCGGAAGCGATGCGGAACAGCAATGCGTAACCGATCTGGCCGGCGGCACCGGTGACTGCAACACGGACGGGGTTCTTCATGACTATTCCTCTACAAGGTGAATACGTGGGGGATGCTCAGTAGACGCGGTAACCCAGTGGCGTCAGGCTTTGTTTCAGTGAAGCGGTGTCGTAACCGTGAATGACCTGCTGGCCCACCACCGTCACTGGCACGCCACGCGTGCCCAGGGCATCGGCTGCACGGCTGCCTTCATCGGTATCCACGTCCAGCACGCGATATCGCACGCCAGCCATCTCGAAGTCTTTCCGCTGTTTGCGGCAGTAACCGCACCATTCGGCCGCAAGCATGATGATGCCCCTGTCGCCCGTCACCAGGCGCGGATCATCCGGGTGCATCACCTTTTCGCGACCTTGCCACCAGGAGAAACCACTCCATAGCGCGCCGCCGAGCAAAAGGAACAAAAGAAGGTTGCGGACGTTCATGACGCGGCGCCGGCTCAGGTGAGCTCGGCGAAGAACTCCTGGATCCGCTGCATGCCAGGCGCCAATTGCGGCGTCGGGCAGGTGTAGCTGATGCGCAGAGCGTGCGGCTCGCCGAAGGCCGAACCCGGCACGCAGGCCACGCCCTTGGCTTCCAGAAGCGCATTGCAGAAATCGATGTCGTTGTGGATCACGGCGCCGTTGTGCGACTTGCCGAACGCACAGCTGATGTCCGGGAATACATAGAACGCACCCTGCGGCCGCGGGCAGACCACGCCCGGGATCGCGGCCAGTGCGGCCATGACCTGGTCGCGTTTGCCCTGGAATTCCAGGTTCTTGGCTTCGGTCACGTCCTGCGGACCCGACAGCGCGGCGATCGCGGCAGCCGTGGTCACTTCAGGGATGTTGGTGATGTGGTTGGAGTTGAGCGTGGTCACTGCTTGGGCAACGGACTCCGGCCCGGCCATGAAGCCCACGCGCCAGCCCGGCATGCCATAGGTCTTGGACAGCGAATCGACGAACACTGTGCGCTCGCGCAGTTCCGGGCGCGCCTGCACGAAGTTGTAGTACTCCAGCCCGTCGAACAGCATGCGGTTGTAGATGTCGTCGGTGATGATCCAGGTCTCCGGATACTTCACCAGCACCTCG
>JAKFDG010000385.1:0-4980 GCA_036677285.1 Pseudoxanthomonas sp. | reverse complement strand
CCACAGGAACCCCATGAGCATCGAACAGCTTGCCGAAACCGCCCAGGCCATGGTCGCCGCGGGCAAGGGCATCATCGCGATCGACGAATCCACCGCCACCATCGCCAAGCGCTTCGAGGGCGTCGGTATCCCCAACAACGAGGAGAACCGTCGCGCCTACCGCGAGCTGCTGCTGACCACACCCAAGCTGAGCGACTACATCTCCGGCGCCATCCTGTACGACGAGACCCTGCGCCAGTCCACCAAGGACGGCGTGCCATTCGCCAAGTACATGGCCGCCAACGGCATCATCCCCGGCATCAAGGTCGACAAGGGCACCCACCCGCTGGCCGGCTGCCAGGGCGAAGTGGTCACCGAAGGCCTCGACGGCCTGCGCGACCGCCTGAAGGAGTACTACGCCCTGGGCGCCCGCTTCGCCAAGTGGCGCGCAGTCATCAACATTGGCGATGACATCCCCTCCGGCACCTGCATCGAAGCCAATGCCCACGCCCTCGCGCGCTACGCCGCGCTGTGCCAGGAAGCCGGCCTGGTGCCGATGGTGGAGCCGGAAGTGCTGATGGACGGCGACCACGACATCGAGACTTGCTATGAAGTGACCGAAGCTACCCTGCGCGCGCTGTTCGGCGCCCTGTACGAGCAGAACGTGATGCTGGAAGGCACCATCCTGAAGGCCTCCATGGTCGTTCCGGGCAAGGGTTGCGAGGAGCAGGCCAGCATCGAGGAAGTGGCCGAAGCCACGGTGATGTGCCTGAAGAGCACCGTGCCGGCGATCCTGCCGGGCGTGGTGTTCCTGTCCGGCGGCCAGAGCGATGACGACGCCACCGCGCACCTCGACGCCATGAACCGCCTCGGCAACCTGCCGTGGCCGCTGTCATTCTCCTACGGCCGCGCCATGCAGTCGGCCGCGCTGAAGCTGTGGTCGCAGGACCTGGTCGGCAACTTCGCCAAGGCCCAGTCCACGGTCTATGCACGGGCCAAGGACAATGGTCTGGCCGCGCTCGGGAAGTGGGAGGGCTGAGTTCCCACTCCCTCGCGGCCAACAAGAAACGCCGGCATCTTGCCGGCGTTTTTTTGCCTCCCGTTCGTGGATCCGAGCAAGCTCGGACCTACATGGCTCAACCCAGCGACGCCAACCAGTCGTCGTCGGAACCTTCGTTCACGCCTTCGAACAGCGGCGTGGAGAAATAACGCTCGCCGGTATCCGGCAGCACCGCCAGCAGCACCGAACCTTCCGGCGCGGTTTCGGCAACCTGCAAGGCAGCGTTCACGGTAGCGCCGGCGGAAATACCGACGAAGATGCCTTCCTCGGCCGCGAGCCGGCGCGAGGTGGCGATGGCGTCGACGTCGGTGATCGACAGGATCTGGTCGGCCACGTCCCGGTTCAGCACTTCCGGCACGAAGTCCGGGGTCCAGCCCTGGATCTTGTGCGGCGACCATTCCTTGCCCTGCAGCAGCTGGGCCACGGCGGGCTCGGCAGCGGTGATCTTCACTTCGGGCCGGGCCACGCGCAGCACTTCGCCCACGCCGGTGAGGGTGCCGCCGGTGCCCCAGCCGGTGACGAAATGGTCGAGGCGCAGGCCGGCGAAATCGCGCAGGATTTCCGCTGCGGTGGTCTGCCGGTGGTAGGCCGGGTTCGCCGGATTGGCGAACTGCCGGGCCAGGAACCAGCCGTGTTGCTTTGCCAGTTCTTCCGCGCGCCGGACCATGCCGCTGCCGCGCTCGGCGGCGGGGGTGAGGATCACCTTCGCGCCATACGCGCGCATCAGCTTGCGGCGTTCGATGGAGAAGGTTTCCGCCATCGTCGCCACGAACTTGTAGCCGCGCGCCGCGGCGACCATCGCCAGCGCCACGCCGGTGTTGCCGGAGGTCGCCTCGACTATCGTGTCGCCGGGTTTCAGCAATCCTTTCGCTTCCGCATCCAGGACGATCGCCAGCGCCAGACGATCCTTCACCGAGCCGCCGGGATTGAACGATTCGGCCTTGGCGTACAGGGTCACGTGCCTGGGCGCGACGCGGTGCAGTTTGATGACCGGCGTGCGGCCGATGGTGTCGAGGATGCTGTCGTAGATTGCCATGGGGTCTCCGGGGAAAATGGTCAGGCGGCCTGCGGGAGTGTAGGCACGCGCAGGTTGTCGGCATGTTGCGGTGGGAGAACCAACGGCGCGGCGCCGAACCAGTGCAGGTCTGCCGCCAGTGCGGCCACCTCGCCCAGGATCAGCAGCGCCGGGGATTGCACCTGGTGATGGCGCGCGGTCTCGGGTAGTTGCGCCAGGGTGCCGGTCACCACGCGTTGCTGCGGGCGGGAACCGTTCTCCACCAGTGCAAACGGCAAATCGGGGGCGACACCGGCCAAAATCAGGCGCTCGCGCACTTTCTCCAGCCCGGCCACGCCCATGTACACGGCCAGAGTCTGCTTCTCCTGGGCCAGCGCGTTCCAGTCAAGGGTGTCCAGCGAATCCTTGCAGTGCGCGGTGACCAGGCGCAGCGATTGCGCGTGGTCGCGATGGGTCAGCGGAATGCCGGCATAGGCCGCGCACGCCACCGCGGCGGTGATCCCGGGTACCACTTCATACGGAATTTCGTGGGTGCGGAGGAATTCCAGTTCCTCGCCGCCGCGGCCGAACACGAACGGGTCGCCGCCCTTCAACCGCACCACGCGCCTGCCGGCGCGGGCGTGTTCCAGCATCAGCGCGTGGATTTCCTCCTGGCGCACGCTGTGGCCGTTCGCGGACTTGCCCACCTCGATGCGGGTCGCGTCACGCCGTGCCAACCGCATCACTTCGGCGCTGACCAGACGGTCGTGCAGGATCACGTCGGCCTCGTTCATCGCCCGCAGCGCATTCAAGGTCACCAGGCCGGGGTCGCCGGGGCCGGCGCCGACCAATACCACGGAGCCGGTGGCCTGGGTCGTCGTCGCGGTCTCCAGCACGGTCTGCAGGTATTCATCGGCCTGCTCGCTGTCCAAGCGCTGGCGCAGCAAGCGTGGCAACGGGCCGGCCAACAAGGTTTCGAAGAAGCGGCGGCGCAGGCCCAGGTCGGGGAAGCGCGCGCGGATGCGTTCGCGATTACGGGTCAGCAACTCGGCCAGCGTGCCCAGCGAATCGTCGAGCAGGGTTTCCAGCTGCTTGCGGATATGCCGGGCCAGCATCGGTGCGCCGCCGCCGCTGGAGATCGCGACCTGCAACGGTCCGCGCTGCACGATTGCAGGCACGTGGAAGCTGGACAGTTCGGCATCGTCGACCACGTTGGCGAGGATCCGCCGCGCTTCCGCCGCCGCGGCCACGGCCCGGTTGACGGCGACATCATCGGTTGCGGCGATCACCAGCCAGACGTCGCGCAGCCAGTCGTCGTGGAATTCACCGGCCAGCCAGCGGATGCGCCCGGATTCGAGCCAGACCTGCAGTGGGTCGGTCAGGTCGGGCGAACCGACCACCGGCAGGGCGCCGGCCTGGAGCAGGGCCTCGACCTTGCGCTCGGCCACCGCGCCGCCGCCCACCACCAGGACGGGTCGGTCACGCAGGTCGGCGAAGAGGGGGAAGAGCGGTACGGTCACGGTCATGGCTGGAAGTCGGGCCATTGACCCTAACGTCCGCTTATATCCCCCCGGAAATGACTTGCCGGACACTGCATATCACTGGCGGTTATAAGATCGGGCAGGGAAATCCTCTACATTCGTGATTGCTTCCTCGCCCACGCAGGAAGGAACCCCTCCGAGACACCCGCCGATGACGTTGACCCAACTCCGTTACCTCGTGGCCATCGCCGATGCCGAGCTCAACATCACCCTGGCCGCGGCGCGGGTGCATGCCACGCAGCCGGGGCTGTCCAAGCAGCTGAAGCAGCTGGAGGACGAGCTGGGCTTCCTGTTTTTCGTGCGCAAGGGCCGCAGCCTGGAGACGATCACGCCGGCCGGCGGCGAAGTCATCGCCCGCGCCCGCGCGGTGCTGGCCGAAGCCAACAACATCCGCACCTACGCCGCCAACCAGCGCCGCGAGAGCCAGGGTCAGTTGATCCTGGCCACCACCCACACCCAGGCGCGCTTCGTGCTGCCGCCGGCCATCGGCCAGATCAAGCGCGCCTATCCGCAGGTCAGCGTGCACCTGCAGCAGGCGGGCGAGAGCGCGGCACTGGACCTGCTCAGCCAGGGCGATGCCGACATCGCGGTGATCAGCACGGCCGGAGATGAGCCGCAGGCGGGCATCGCGGTGCCGTTGTATCGCTGGCGCCGGTTGGTGGTGGTGCCACGCGGACATGCGCTCGACAAGGACGGCGCGGCGCCCGGCATGGCCGACCTGGCCACCCAGCCGCTGATCAGTTACGAATCCTCGACCCGTCCCGAATCCTCGTTGCAGCGCGCCTTCGCCAGCGTCGGGCTGGAGCCGACCATCGCCCTGACCGCGCTGGATGCGGACCTCATAAAGACCTACGTGCGCGCGGGCATGGGCGTGGGCCTGCTGGCGGAAATGGCGGTCAACGCCGGCGACACCGACCTGCGCGCGTGGCCGGCGCCGAAGGAGATCAAGGAATGCATCGCCTGGGCGGTACTCCCGCGCGAGCGCGTGCTGCGCGACTACGCGCTGGAACTGGTCAACGTGCTGGCCCCGCACATAGACCGCCGTGATTTGCGTCGCGTGCTGGACGGCAACCAGGTGGCCGACTGGCCGTTGCCGCCGACCTGGGAAGGGTTGACGCAGACGATCACGAGCTGATCGAAGGGGTTATTCCTTGACAGGGTATTGGGGGAACCTGACCATCCGATGCAATGCCCCGGATGCGGGGTTGGCTTAATTCAGGCGTTAGGCGCTGATCCATCAGCAAGGCACGCGAACCATGTCAAGCGAAAGCGATACTTTTCGGGGCGGGTGCCAGTGCGGCGCAATCCGCTACGAGCTGTCACATGGTCCACTGGAGTTGTATGTGTGCCATTGCGCGGAGTGTCGCAGGCAGTCCGCGTCGGCTTTCGGTATCTCCTTCATCGTG
>JAKFDG010000384.1:0-1924 GCA_036677285.1 Pseudoxanthomonas sp. | reverse complement strand
GGACAACGCGGTCGCCGTCATCGACCCGGTCACGCGCAAGGTCACCCGCAAGATCGCGGTGGGTGCGGTTCCCATTCAGCTCTACGCGACGCCGGACTCCCGCACGCTGCTGGTGGCCAATCAGGGCACGCGCCAAAAGCCCGGCAAGACCCTCAGCGTGATCGACCTCCCGAGCCTGACCGTCACCAGGACCATCGAGACCGGCGCCGGCGCCCATGGCGTGGTGATAGACCGCGATGGCCGCTATGCCTACGTCACGAATACCTGGGCCCATTCAGTGTCCGTGCTCGACGTGAAGGACCGCAAGGTCGTCGCAACGGTTCGCGTGGGCCAGGGGCCCAACGGGATCAGCGTGGCGCCCTGACGCCCTGACGCCTGTCTCCGCGCCGTGGACGCTGGCGTGGCTTGATGCATGTCAAGCCGGCTGGCGCCCGGCGTCTTTAGTATCAGATCATTCATGAACAAGGGGAGCAACATGGCAACCAACACGGCAATCGCCTCTTTGGCATGGCGTCGCCTTCCCGCGAAGAAGCTGCTCGTCCTGCTGCTTTTGTTGCCCCTGATGGCGGCGACGTTCAGCGTGCATGCGCAGGATGGCGCGCAGGCCGCCACCCAGACATCAGTCCAGCAAGGTGTGACGGTGAAGGTCACCCCCCGGGTGGTCGGCGCCGACCATGCGCGCTGGCAATTCGCCGTCGTGCTCGACACCCACAGCAGCGACCTCAATGATGACCTTGTCAACACCGCAACGCTGCTCACAGCCGATGGCCGGGAGATCCGGCCGCTGTCCTGGGCTGGCGCGGCCCCCGGCGGACATCATCGCGAGGGTTTGCTGGAGTTCGCCATGACCGCGCCCTGGCCCACGGCGATTGAGCTGAAGCTGGCGCGCCAGGGCGAAGCTGCACCACGCGTTTTCCGCTGGCAGTTTTGAACCCCGCCTCGCTCACCCCAGCGTCATGAGGGCGGCGGCGGCCGAGCCGGCAGCGATCGACAGGCCGTAACCGGTTGCGACGCGGCGACCAAGCGGCATCCCGCCGATCACGGCGGCAATGCAGGCCTTCGCCACCATGTTGGCCGCGGTCGCCAGGCCCACGGCGGCCACGGTGGCGGTCACGGCCAGGCTGCCTGCGGCCTGCATTTTCATCACGCTGATGATGATGGCGTCGACATCGGCCAGCCCGGACAGGGTGGCCAGCGCATACAGGCCGGGGTTGCCCAGCCACGCCTGGCTGGCCTGGGTCAGCACCGCCATCACGCCGAGAAACGCGCCGAAGCCGAGCGCTGTGCTCAGGCCGAAGGGCGCGATGGGATCGCCCTCCGACGCGACAGCGCCAGACCTGCCGCGCTTTCGCTGCCACGCGGCCAGGCCGAGAAGGGTGGCGCCTGCAGCCACCATGGGAACCCCGAGCGGCCGCCCGAGCGCAGGCTGAAGCGTGAACACGATCACCGTCATGCGCAGGAACATCATGCCGCACGCGGCCAACGCACCGGCCGCAGCGGCATCGGTGAGCGCCGGTTCCGACCGGGAACGCCTGGCGAGCATGAGCGTGGCTGCGGTCGAGGAGGCCAGGCCGCCGAGCAGGCCGGTCCAGAAGATGCCGCGCTGCGGGCCGGTGAACCGCATCGCGACATGGCCGCACAGGGACAGGCCGGCAATCAGGACCACCGCCCACCACAGACGATAGGGGTTCAGCGCGGCATAGGGGCCGTAGCCGGCGTCCGGCAGCAGCGGCAGAATGACGACCGACAGCACGAGCAGCTGCAGCGCGGCGCTGAGTTCGCTGTGCTCCACGAGTCGCAGCCAGCGGTGCAGCGTGGGCTTGAGATCGAGCAGCACCGCGACGACGACTGCCGTGCCGACCGCGATGGCGGGATGGCCTGCGCCGGCCAGCGCACCGAGCGCATAGGTCAGCAGCGCGGCGAC
>JAKFDG010000383.1:0-8697 GCA_036677285.1 Pseudoxanthomonas sp. | reverse complement strand
TGGCCGGTTTCCTTGTTCTTCTTGGTCGGGGAGACAGGATTCGAACCTGCGACCTCTACGTCCCGAACGTAGCGCTCTACCAGACTGAGCTACACCCCGATGAAGCCGCGTATTGTATTCAGTCGGGCCGGTGCGGGGCAAGGGGCGCGCGGTTCCGCGCATGGCCGGGCCATTCAGCCGCTAAAATGGCCATTCACCGCTTCAAGCCGTCATTGGGCCATGTTCCGGCCACCATTCGGGAGTTTTTCGCTTGATCAAGCCGCGCACGCCGCCTGGGGTCATGGAGTTGCTGCCCCGCGACCAGATCGCCTTCCAGCGCATGCTGGACACGATCCGCCGCATCTACGAGCGCTTCGGGTTCCTGCCGGTGGAGACGCCGGTATTCGAGCTGTCCGAGGTGTTGCTGACCAAATCCGGCGGCGAAACCGAGCGCCAGGTGTATTTCGCCCAGTCCACGGGCGCGCTTGAGAAGGTCGGCGAAGGTGCCTCCAGGCATGCCGTGCCGGAGCTGGCCCTGCGTTTCGACCTGACCGTGCCCCTGGCCCGCTATGTGGCCGAACACGAGCACGAGCTGGCCTTCCCGTTCCGGCGCTACCAGATCCAGCGCGTGTACCGCGGCGAGCGCGCCCAGCGCGGCCGGTTCCGCGAGTTCTACCAGTGCGACATCGACGTGGTCGGCAAGGACGCGCTGAGCATCCGCTTCGATGCCGAGATCCTGGCCGTGATCCACGCCGTATTCGCCGAGCTCGGCATCGGCGCGTTCACCGTGCAGCTGAACAACCGCAAGCTGATGCGCGGCTTCTTCGAGGGCCTGGGCGTAGCCGATGGCGAACAGCAGATGGCGGTGCTGCGCGAAGTGGACAAGCTGGACAAGCGCGGCGCGGATTACGTGCGTGAGACGCTGACCGGGGGAGGCTTCGGCCTTTCTGCCGGCACCGTACAGAAGATCCTGGATTTCGTCGCCGTGCGTTCCAGCAGCCACGCGGATGCATTGGCGCGACTGGACGCGTTGGGGCAGGGCAGCGACATCTTCAACCAGGGCATCGCCGAACTGCGCGAGGTCCTGCAACTGGTGCACGCGCTGGGCGTGCCGGAGAGCGACTACTGCCTGAACCTGTCGATCGCGCGCGGCCTGGATTACTACACCGGCACCGTGTACGAGACCGTGCTGGACGATTACGCACAAATCGGTTCCATCTGTTCGGGCGGGCGCTACGACGACCTCGCCAGCCATTACACCAAGTCGAAATTGCCGGGCGTGGGCATTTCCATCGGCCTGACCCGCCTGTTCTGGCAATTGCGCGAAGCGGGCCTGGTGGCGGGTGTCGAGGAGAGCTCGGTGCAGGCGATGGTGGCGTTGATGGACGAAACCCAGCTCGCCGACTCGCTCGACATCGCCAGGCGCCTGCGCGCGGCCGGGATCAACACCGAAGTACAGATGGAACCCAAGAAGCTGGCCAGGCAGTTCCAGTACGCCTCGCGCGCCGGCATCCGCTTCGTGGCGCTGGCGGGGGAAGACGAACTGGCGCGTGGCGTGGTGACGGTCAAGGACCTCACCCGCGAGCAGCAATTCGAGGTGAGCCGCGAACAGCTCGCCTCCACCCTGCGGGTGGAGCTGGAACAGACCCGCGCCCTGGCAGGCCGCTGATAAGCAGCCTGTCGACGAAACTGAGCATTCGATGAAACCGATCCGACTCGATGGACAATCCCTGACCCGCGACCAGCTGGTCGAAATCGCCTATGGCGCCAGCGTCGGGCTCGATCCGAATGCGCTCAAGGCCGTGGCGCGTGCCGCCGACTTCCTTGCCGAGCAGGTGCGCCGTGAGGAGCCGATCTACGGCGTCTCCACCGGTTTCGGCAGCAATGCCGACAAGCTGCTGGGCGCGCATCCGTTGCGCGATGCCTTGCCGGGTGCGGCGAAGTCGGGCGTGTCCCTGCACGAGGAACTGCAGAACAACCTGATCATCACCCATGCGGTCTGCGTGGGCGAACCGATGCCGGCGGAAGTGGTGCGCGCGATGCTCGGCATCCGCATCAACACCTTGCTGCGTGGCCATTCCGGCATCCGTGTACAGACCCTGGAAGCCATGGCCGCGATGCTCAATGCAGGCATCGTGCCGGTCGTGCCCGAGTTGGGTTCGGTCGGCGCATCCGGAGACCTGGCGCCGCTGTCGCACCTGGCCATCGTCCTGCTGGGCGGCGGCGAGGCCTTCTACCAAGGCGAACGCCTGTCCGGTGCGGAAGTGCTGAAGCGCGCCGGCCTGTCGCCGGTGAAACTGTCGTACAAGGAAGGCCTGGCGCTGAACAACGGCACCGCGCAGATGCTGGCGATGGGCGTGCTGGCCGTGCACAAGCTGGATGCCTTGCTGGATACGGCCGACCTGGCTGCGGCGATGACCATCGACGCCTTCGCCGGCCGCTTGGGCGCGTTCGCCCAGGAAGTGCATGCGCTGCGTCCGCATCCGGGGCAGGTGCACGTGGCCGCGCGCCTGCGTCACCTGCTGTCGGGTTCGACGCTGGCCGATATCCCGTACCACCTGGTGCCGAAGTTCAGGCAATGGCTGCCGAACAGCTGGAACGTGCCTGATATAGGCTGGCCCGAATCGCGCGAGTTGCGTTTCGACATCGGTTGGGACTGGGTGCCCAGCGACCAGCGCCATGGCCGCGAGAAGTTCTACCGCCGCTTCAAGCCTTTCCGCGGCGGCAAGAAGCACCAGCCGCAGGACAGCTATTCGCTGCGCTGCATCCCGCAAGTACATGGCGCGGTGCGCGATGCGGTGGCGCAGGCCAAGCGCGTGCTGGAGATCGAATTGAATTCGGTCACCGACAACCCGCTGGTGTTCCCGGACAAGCCCGATGCCGCGCACGTGGAGGAGCAGGTGATCTCCGCCGGCCACTTCCATGGCATGCCGCTGGCATTGGCAATGAGTTACGTGAAGGCGTCGATACCGGTGCTGGCATCCATCTCCGAGCGCCGCCTCAACAAGCTGGTCGATCCGGCCACCAACGATGGCTTGCCGGCGTTCCTGATCGGCAACGAGGACGGCACCGAGTCGGGCCACATGATCGTGCAGTACACCGCCGCGGCCATCGTCAACGACCTGGCCAGCCGCGCGCATCCGGCCTCGGTGTTCTCCATTCCCACCAGCGCCAATGCCGAGGACCACGTGTCCATGGGCGCGAACGAGGCGCGCCACGTGCTGGCGATGACCCGCGACCTGTCCAAGGTGCTGGCGCTGGAGCTGTACACCGCAGCGCAGGCGCTGGACCTGCGCCGCGACATGATCAATGCCGCGCGCGATCTGTCGCGGCGCACCGATGCGGCTGCGTTCGCGGTAAAAGTGCAGGGAGGGGCGCAGGGCGACCCGGCTGTGTTCCACGGCGAGGTGGAAGGCCTGCGTGCGGAACTTGCGGAGTCCGACGAATTCCATCCGGGCCACGCCGTCGCGGCGGCGCATGCGGTGATTCGTGCGGAGATTCCGTTCCTGGATCGCGACCGGGCGATGGATGGGGAAGTGGCCGCAGCGGTGGGTCTGGTGGAGTCCGGGAAATTGCTGGACGCGATACGCCAGGCTGGCTAAGCCACCTGGCTCGCAGACTATCGAAATCGATCAAAGCGTACGCACGCAATCCCGGCCTTCCGCCTTCGCCGCATACAAGGCCTGGTCCGCGACCTGCAGCGCCGACTCGACGCTGTCCTTCGCACTGATGTCGACCGAATGCACGCCGATGCTGGCCGAGATCGCGATCTCCAGGTCGCCGCTGCGGCATGGGCTGTTGCGCAGGCTCTGTCGCAGCTCCTCTGCCACCGCACTGGCTTGCGCCAGGTTCATGCCCGGTAACGCAGCGATGAACTCTTCGCCGCCGAAACGCGCCAACAGCGCATCGTAGGGCTGCAGCATCTCGGCCATCGTGTTGGAGGCCCAGCGCAGGCAGTCGTCCCCGACAAGATGCCCATAACGGTCGTTGATCTTCTTGAAATGGTCGAGGTCGATCATCAGCAGCGAGATGGGATCGTTGCTGTTGCGCGCCTCCGACAGCAGATGTTCGAAGGCCTCGCGGAAATGGGTGCGGTTATAGAGATCGGTCAGGCCATCGTGGCGCGCGGATTCCCTTAGCTGGTGGTGGGCATCCTCCAACTGGCTCAGCGCATTGCGCAGCTCGAAGGTGCGTTGTTCCACCTTGTTCTCAAGCTGGTCGCGGGATTCGCGCACGATGCGCTCGTTCTCGTTGCGCAATGCCGCGTAGCGATAGCCCAGGGCCACCGACAGCAACAGCATTTCCAGCGCCGAACCGATCTGCACACCGTACTCGGTGATGAAGTTCTTCGGCATCAGGTTGAACGCGATCGCCGAGAACATGCCGGTGCCCAGCAGGAACAGAAACCAGGCCAGCAGGAACAGCTTGGCCGGTTTGTAGCCACGACGCAGCACTACGACGGTTTCCACGAGGATCCATGCGATGCACGGGAACACCGCCGCCGACGCCAGTGGCACCACGGTGCGATACGGCAGTTGCGTGGCCGCGATGCCAAGGATCACGAAGAACGCGATGATCGCCAGCGCCACCCAGTCGCCGAACCGCCAGCGTTGGCGCAGTTCCAGGAAAACCCGCGCGAACTGCTGCATGCCGATCAAGGCGAGGCAGATCGACAGCGCCACCATGTGGTCGGCGAGCCACGTCGAGTTCGGCCACAGGTATTCGAAACCGAGCCCGTTGAGGGTGAACAGCACCAGCCCGAAGGCGGTGATGTGGAACAGGTACCAGAAGTAACCGGCATCGCGCAGGGTCAGCCACAGGACGAGGTTGTAGATGAACAAGGCCAGCAGGATGCCGTAGTACAGCCCCATGGCGAGCTGGGCATCGCGCGATTGCTCGATGAAGGCGCTGGGTGTGTACAGGTGCAGCGGCACCTGCATCGAGCTTTCGCTCTGCACGCGGATCAGCAGATCGATGGGCTGGCCTTGTGGCAGCGCCAGCCAGAAGTTGGGGTGCCGGTAGCGGATGTTGCGCTGCTCGAAGGGCAGGTGGTCGCCGCCGGCATGGTGCACCACGCGGCCGTCCGGGTACTTCGCATACACGTCGATGCGGTCGCTGAGCGCGTATTCCTGCGTCAGCAGCCATTTTTCATCCGGGCTGTTGAGGTTCAGCAGTTCGGCATGGAACCAGAAGGCCCCGTTTTGGAACCCGAACGAGCTGTTGCCTTCGGGCAAGGGCTGGAATCGGCCTTCGGCGACATGCCGCCACGCCGTTGCAACATCGTCAGTGCCGGCGGCGTCATGGTAGTAGTCGGTATGCAGTGCAAGCGACTGCTGCGGCGATGCCGCGGTGAGTTCAAGCGGCGGTTGCGCGTGCGCGCCGAAGGCCGCGGCCATGAACAACGCCAGCAACCAGAAGATCCGTTGGCTCCGCCAACTGCGCATCCCACTCTCCCCCCGAAACGCGTTTCACACGGCCGATTCCGTGCCCCTTTGGTAGCGAGTCTACCCCGTACGGACGGAATCCAGAGCGTATTGCCGTCCGATTCACCGGTTCTCGCCCGATTGGGTATGACTGGCCACGGCGGAGTCGGGAAAACGTAATCGATTGCAGGCTTGACCTGGCCGACGATTTTCAGTAATGTATTAGCACATTAATACATTAATACAAGTCCGAACCAATGAAACGTCGCCCCGAAATCGATGAACAAGCCGCGACCGCCTCCCTGCAGGCCCTGTCGCGCGCGCTGGCGGCGCTGATCCGCCCCGAAGAAGTGCGGGCCTTTCTCCAGGACCTGTGCACCCCGGCCGAGCTCGAGGCGATGTCCGACCGGTGGCGGGTGGTGCCGTTGCTGCTCAAGGGCGTGCCTTACCGTGAGATCCACGACCTCACCCAGGTCAGCGTGACCACCATCGGCCGGGTCGCGCGGACCTTGGAGAACGGTGCTGGCGGCTACGGCGCGGCCCTGCGCCGCCAGCAATCCCGTCCTTCCGCAGCCTCCCACTGAGCCCGCCCGCATGAGCCCCAAGGTCGCCACCGCGACGCGCGATCGCCTGCGCATCGCCATCCAGAAAAGCGGACGCCTGGCCGAACCGGCGCGCGCACTGCTGTCGGCCTGTGGCCTGAGCTGGCGCGAAAGCCGCGACAAGCTGTTCTGCTACGGAGAATCGCTGCCGGTCGACCTGCTGCTGGTCCGCGATGACGATATCCCGGGGCTGATCGCCGACGGGGTCTGTGACCTGGGTGTGGTCGGACGCAACGAACTGGACGAACAGGCCGGCGAACGCGCGCGCAACGGCATGCCTGCGGCGTACAAGGAGCTGCGCGCGCTCGGCTTCGGCGCCTGCCGGCTGATGCTGGCCGTCCCGGAGGCATGGGAATGGACCGGGCCCTCCCAACTGGAGGGCATGCGCATCGCCACCAGTTACCCCGCGATCCTTGCCGACTGGCTGGAAAGGCAGGGCGTGCGGGCCAGCGTGGTCGAGCTGTCCGGCTCGGTCGAGATCGCGCCCAAACTCGGCACCGCCGACCTGATCTGCGACCTGGTGTCCAGCGGCGCCACCTTGCTCGCCAACCAGTTGAAGCCGGTGCAGACCCTGCTGGAAAGCGAGGCGGTGCTGGCCGGACCGGTGCGCGAACATGAAGACCAGCGCGCCGATCTCGCCGCGATGCTGCTGCGCAGGATGGATGGTGTGCTCAAGCTCAAGGACAGCAAGCTGCTGATGTTCCGCGCCGACCGCGCCACCGTGCCCGAATTGCTGCGCCTGTTGCCGGACGCGGATCCGCCGACCTACCTGGCGGCGGAGGCGGACGGCCCCCTGTCCTTGCAGACCATGTGCCACGGCCTGGTGACCTGGCAGCGGCTGGAGGAACTGGAGCGTGCTGGCGCGCAGGGCCTAATGGTGCTGTCGGTCGAAAGGTCGCTGGCATGAACCGACTCGAATGGTCAGCGCTGGGCGAAGACGCGCGCCGCGCGGTCTTGCTGCGGCCGGTGCAGCAGGTTGCGGCCGCCACTCGCGATGCGGTGACTGCGCTGCTCGACCAGGTGCGCGAGCGCGGCGATGCGGCGTTGCGCGAGATCACCGCGCGCTTCGATGCGGTCTCGCTGGAAAGCATCGAGGTGGATACGGATGAATTCGCCGCGGCGGAAGTCGCGGTGGCGCCGGAACTGAAGACCGCGATGCGCGAAGCCGCGGGACGCATCGAGGCCTTCCACCGTGCCGGCATGGCGCGGCCATATGCAGTGGAAACCGCGCCCGGCGTGGTCTGTGAGCGGATGATCCGCGCGATCCCGCGCGTCGGCCTGTACGTGCCCGCCGGCAGCGCACCCCTGCCGTCCACTGCGTTGATGCTGGGCATCCCCGCGCGCCTGGCCGGTTGCGCCGAAGTGCTGCTATGCACGCCGCCGCGCAAGGATGGCAGCGCCGATCCGTCGGTGCTGGTGGCTGCACAGCTCACGGGGGTGACGCGGGTGTTCAAGATCGGTGGGGCGCAGGCGATCGCGGCGATGGCGTTTGGCACGGAAACCATTCTTCGCTGCGACAAGATCTTCGGCCCCGGCAACAGTTACGTCACCGAAGCCAAGCAGCAGGTCGCACGCAACGGCACGGTCGCCATCGACATGCCCGCGGGCCCATCGGAAGTGCTGGTGATCGCGGATGGCGGTGCCAACGCCGCGTTCGTGGCGGCCGATCTGCTGTCGCAGGCCGAACACGGCCCGGACTCGCAGGTGCTGCTGTTGTCCGACGACGCGCAGCTGCTTGCGCAGGTGGAACTCCAGATCGAATCACAACTGGCCGCCTTGCCGCGCGCCGATATCGCGCGTGGCGCGTTGTCCGCTTCGCGCCTGATCAAGGTGGATACGCTGGACGAAGCGTTCGTCATCAACAACGCCTATGCGCCGGAGCACCTGATCCTGGCGCTGCGCGAGCCCCGCGCATGGCTGCACAAGGTGGAGGCGGCGGGTTCGGTCTTCCTCGGCGATTTCACCCCGGAAGCGCTGGGCGACTATTGCAGCGGAACCAACCACGTGTTGCCGACCAGCGGCGCGGCGCGCGCCTACAGTGGCGTCAGCGTGTCCAGCTTCCAGAATTTCGTCAGCGTGCAGTCGGCCAGCCACGCCGGCATCGCCGGCATCGGCGCTTGCGCGGTGACCCTGGCCCGGGCTGAAGGCCTGGACGCGCATGCCAATGCCGTGTCGCTGAGGATGCGCGAGGTGGCGGCGTGAGCGGCCTCCTCGACCTGGTGCGTCCAGACCTGCGTGGTTTTGCCGGCTATCAATCCGCACGCAGCGAGATCCTGCATGGCGAGGTGTGGTTGAACGCCAATGAGAGCGCCTGGGCGAACCCTGCCGACATCGCGGAGTCCAGCCGCCGATATCCCGACCCGCAACCACGGGCGCTGCGCGAGGCAATGGCAACGCTCTACGGCTGCGATGCGTCGCAACTGCTGATCGGGCGCGGCAGCGATGAGGCCATCGATCTGCTGGTGCGCGCCTTATGCGTGCCTGGCAAGGATGCAGTAGTGGTCACGCCGCCGGTGTTCGGCATGTATGCGGTCTGCGCGAAGTTGCAGGGCGCGCCGCTGGTCGAAGTGCCATTGGGTGATACCGAAACCGGTTTCGTGGCGGATTTTGACGCGATTGCCGAAGCCGCATTGGCCGGCGGCGCCAAGCTGGTGTTCCTGTGCTCACCGTCAAATCCCACCGGCGCGGCCTGC
>JAKFDG010000382.1:0-1647 GCA_036677285.1 Pseudoxanthomonas sp. | reverse complement strand
GGGCAGCCGCTCGCCAGCCTGTTCGCCGATCCGCTGCTGCGCGAGCGGGCCGGCGGCGCCGGAGCCATGGGCGATGACTGGAGCAGCACGGACGCGGCCCTGGTCGGTCTCGATGGCCACGCCTTCTGGGTCAACGCCTCGATCGCGCAGGTGGAGATGGACGGAGTCGAGCACCTGCTGATGGTGGCGACCGACATCTCCGAACACCGGGAGCTGACCGAGCGCCTGAGCTACCAGGCCACGCACGACGCGCTGACCGAACTGTGCAACCGCCGCGAGTTCGAACGCCGCGTGGAACAGGCGCTGGCCGAGCGCAGGTCCCGGCATGGCGACGGGCCATGCGCGCTGCTGTACATCGACCTCGACCAGTTCAAGCTGATCAACGATGTCTCCGGCCACATGGCCGGCGATCAACTGCTGGCGCAACTGGCGCTGGCCATGCGCCAGCGGCTGCGCCCCGGGGACTTGCTGGCGCGTCTGGGCGGCGACGAGTTCGGGTTGCTGGCTTTCGGCGTGGGCGCGGAAGGCGCGCGCACCCTGGCCGAACGCCTGCGCGAATGCGTCGAAGCGCTGATGTTCACCTGGCAGGGGCACACCTACACGGTCAGTGCCAGCATCGGCCTGGTGGTGGTCGATCACGGCGAGCCGACCTTGAAGGACCTGCTGGCCTGGGCCGACACCGCCTGCTATCTGGCCAAGGAGAACGGCCGCAATCGCGTGCACGTCTACCGCGAGGACGACGAAACCACGCGCCGGCACAGCGAGATGGAATGGGCCAACCGCGTGCGCTGGGCGCTGGAGCAGGACCGCCTGCTGCTGGACTACCAGGAAATCGTGCCGCTCGGGGCGGGGTTGGTCGGCCCACCGGCCATCGAACTGCTGCTGCGCCTGCGCGACGAGGAAGGCGGCACCGTGCTGCCGGGCACGTTCCTGCCTGCGGCCGAACGCTACGGACTGATGCCGGCCATCGACCGCTGGGTGATCCGCAACGCGCTTGCCCATTTCTCCGAGCTGCATCCGGCCGGCGCTCGTCTGGGCACCTGCGCCATCAACCTGTCCGGGGCCAGCATCGAGGACGAGGACCTGGCCGATTTCATCCTCTCGCTGATCGCCCAGCATGGGATTCCGGCGCACAAGCTGTGCTTCGAGATCACCGAGACGGTGGCGGTGCGCAACCTGCTCAAGGTGGTGCACGTGATCGCGCGCCTGCGCCGGGCGGGCTGCCTGATCGCGCTGGACGATTTCGGCGCCGGCATGTCCTCGTTCGGCTATCTGAAGAACCTGCCGGTGGACCTGATCAAGATCGACGGCAGCTTCGTCCGCGACCTGGACACCGATCCAATGAGCCGCACCATCATCAGCGCCATCACCCAGATCGGCCACCAGCGCGGACTGAAGGTGGTGGCCGAATGGGTCAGTGCCGACCGCATGTCGGCGGCGTTGCATTCGCTGGGCGTCGACTACGGCCAGGGCTTCGCCCTGCACCAGCCCGAACGCGTCCTGTTCCAGCGCGCGCAGCAGCCCGGACTCCTGCGCGTCGTCGGGCAATGATCCTGCCGCCGATGCGGCCAGGGAGCGTTCTGCGCATCGGGTAACGGAGGTGGGCGCGGCCCGCCGGCGAATTCCAGGCCAGCTAGTGCTTCGCTG
>JAKFDG010000381.1:0-1852 GCA_036677285.1 Pseudoxanthomonas sp. | reverse complement strand
GCGACTTACGCCCCGAAGGAAGTCCCCTTGGGGGACGTCGCTCCCACAGAAAAGCCCATTCCTGAATCGATGACGCCATGAACCACGAAAAATCCCACGCCCTGTTTTCCCGGGCCCAGGAGCTGTTGCCCGGCGGCGTCAACTCGCCCGTGCGCGCCTTCAAGTCCGTCGGCGGCGAGCCATTCTTCGTGCAGCGCGCCGATGGCCCATACCTGTTCGACGTCGATGGCAATCGCTACATAGACTACGTCGGCTCGTGGGGCCCGATGATCGTCGGCCACAACCATCCGCAGGTGCGCGAAGCGGTGCAGCGCGCGATCCAGGACGGCCTGTCGTTCGGCGCGCCCTGCCCGGCCGAAGTGACCATGGCCAAGACCCTCACCCGACTGGTGCCGTCCTGCGAGATGGTGCGCATGGTCAACTCCGGCACCGAAGCCACGCTGTCGGCGATCCGACTGGCGCGCGGCGCGACCGGGCGCATGCGCATCGTCAAGTTCGAGGGCTGCTATCACGGACACGGCGATTCGTTCCTGGTCAAGGCCGGTTCGGGGATGCTGACCCTCGGCGTGCCGACCTCGCCAGGCGTGCCCAAGGCGTTGGCCGACCTGACCTTGACCCTGAGCTACAACGATTTCGAGGGCGCGACCGAGTTGTTCGGCTCGATGGGCGATGAAATCGCCTGCGTGATCGTGGAACCCGTGGTCGGCAACGCCAACTGCCTGCCGCCGCGCGAAGGCTACCTGCGGCACCTGCGCGAGCTGTGCACGCAGCATGGCGCGTTGCTCATCTTCGACGAAGTGATGACCGGCTTCCGCGTCGCCCTGGGTGGCGCGCAGGCGCATTACGGCATCGTTCCGGACCTGACCACCTTCGGCAAGGTCATCGGCGGCGGCATGCCGGTGGGCGCGTACGGCGGGCGTCGCGATCTCATGGCGCAGATCGCGCCCAGTGGCCCGATCTACCAGGCCGGTACGCTCAGCGGCAATCCGGTGGCGATGGCGGCGGGGCTGGCGATGCTGGAGCTGGTGCAGGCGCCCGGTTTCCATGACCGACTGAGTGTCGCTACCAACGCGCTCTGCGACGGATTGGAACAGGCAGCGCGCGAGGCGGGAGTTCCGGTCACCACGACCCGCGTGGGCGGCATGTTCGGTCTGTTCTTCACCGACGAGTATGTCGATACCTATGCGCAGGCCATCGCCTGTGACACGGTCGCGTTCAATCGTTTCTTCCATGCGATGCTCGAACGCGGCGTGTTCCTGGCGCCTTCAGCCTACGAGGCTGGTTTCATGTCGAGCGCACACAACGAAGAGGTGATCGCCCGGACCGTGGCCGCGGCGCGCGAGGCGTTCAAGGTCGTCGCCGCAGGCTGAGCGTCGAACCGCTCTCCCACAAGGGGAAATCCGGTTCAGGCAAGGAAGGCGCGCAGCGCAGCGTGCAGTCGCCGCAAGCCCTCGGCGATTTCGTCGTCGCTGATATTCAGAGCCGGCACGAAGCGCAGCACCTCCGGTCCCGCCTGCAACAGCAGCAGGCCATTGGCAGCGGCGTGATCGAGTATCTCGCCGGCTCGTCCGGAATATTCGGGACGCAACACGGCGCCCAGCATCAATCCTCTACCGCGCACTTCCGAAAACAGCTCCAACTCACCATTGATCGCCTCCAGCCCATTGCGCAGTGCCAGCGACTGGCGTTCTACATTGGTCGAAATCTGTTCCGAAGCGAGCTTACGCAACGCCACCCGCGCCACCGCCGCCGCCAGCGGATTGCCGCCGAAGGTGGTGCCGTGCGCGCCGAACTGCATGATCTCGGAAACCTTCGGGCCCGCGAGCATCGCCCCGATCGGGAAACCGCCACC
>JAKFDG010000380.1:0-3765 GCA_036677285.1 Pseudoxanthomonas sp. | reverse complement strand
GGATCGGACCGCCCCGAGAACAACTTGCCCAGGCTGGAATAGGTGCCCGGGTCGGAGTGGTAACCATAGGTTGCGCTTTCGTGGGTTCCACGCACTCCGAGGGTGAGTTCCCATCGATCCGCGAAGCGCCAGGTGCCGTCGGCGAAGAGTTCGAACGAACGCAGGTCGGTGTCGTTGCCGAAGGTCTCGCGATGATCCGGGTTCAATGGGAACAGTCCGCCCAGGAGGGACTCGACGCTGATGTTGGGCGTGTTGTCCGGGTTGAGCAGCGGCACGATCGGCAGGAACGGGAACACCGCATTGGCCTGCGGCGAGAGCAGCGCATATAGCTGGCGCTCATCGGCCTGGAACGTCAGGTCCCGATTGGCGGTTTCGCTGAAGAACGACGCTCCGGCAAAGCCGGTGAAGGCGCCGCCGTTGTCGAAGTTGAAGCGGAATTCCTGGCTGACCTGGTCGCCCCAGGCGTGCTCGTCGAATTCGATCAGATCGGCCTGCGAGCCGTCCGAATCGAAAATGTCATCGCCATCGTACTTACGCCAGCCGGTAATGCTGGACAGTGTCCAATTTTCGCTCAATCCGAAATTACCCAGCAGGGTCGCGCCGTAGACTTGGCGGTCCGTGCCCAATGTCTCGCCCCGCTGCGAATTGGCCACGTACGGATCCAGGCTGCCGCGCAGGTTGGGGATGACCTGGCTGCGGAAGCCGACGCCGGGCGGGGTGTCCTTCTGGTAGTTGAGGATCAGGTCGAAGCCGCCGGTTTCGCCCACGTTGAGGTGCAGTGCGCCGCGGATCGCGCGGGTGTCCTTGCCCTGCAGGGTGCCGCCGTCCAGGTTCTCGATGTAGCCATCGCGGGTCTCGTAGAACGCGGCGATGCGGCCCTGCAGGTTCTCGCCCAGGTCGGCGTTGTAGAAACCGGTGAACTTGCGCTGGTCGTCATTGCCGACGCCGATTTCAAAGCCGGAGGAAGTGCCCGGACGCGCCTTGTTGGTGATGAAGTGCAGGGCGCCGGTTTCGGCGGCGCGCCCGAACAGGGTGCCCTGCGGACCGCGCAGCACTTCCACCCGCTCCAGGTCGAACATCTCCACCGAGGAGCCACGCGAGCGGCTCATCGACACGCCGTCCTGGAACAGCGAGATGCGCGGCTCCTTGGTCGGATCGTCCAGGTCGGCAGTGATGCCGCGGATGGAGATGCTGGGATTGCTGACGCTCTGGGTCTGTACTTCCAGGCCCGGGACCAGGGTGCCCAGGTCGCCGTAGTCGTTGATGCCATTGGCCTGCATGAAATCGCCGGAGTAGGCGCTTATGGAGATTGGCACCTCCTGGATCTGCTGCTCGCGCTTCTGCGCGGTCACGGTGATGCGGTCCAGTTCGGTGGCATCGCTGGTATCGGCGGGCGCTTCCTGTGCCCGCGCCGGCATCGCCAGCGCGGCGCCCAAGGCAAGAAACAGGGCTGCTCGCGGGGCATGGGCGAAACGACGCGAAGTCGAGGTCCGGGGCATGGCGTGGGCTTCTCCCGGGGAGCTGGATTAGGCATGTCCGCGGTCCTCCCCAGGCCGGAACACACAGTTGCCGGATCTTTGTAGCCTGCCGACGCCGCGCTGGGAAGTGCAGGACGTTAAAATGACTGCTTGCGCCCTCCGGCGCTGCCCCCATCTGGTCTTTATGTACTCCCGCAGCAGCGAACCCGTCCAATTCGAGCGCGATTGCGCCGCCGTCCTCGTGCCCCAGGGCGACAGCGTCACCTTGCCGGCGGGCAGTTATGGCTACATCACCCAGGCCCTGGGCGGCAGCTACACCGTGTTCGTGGAAGGCAACCTGTTCCGCATCGCCGGCAAGGATGGCGACGCCATCGGCAAGGAGCCGGCCGAATCGTTGAGCCTGCCGGATAACGCCAGCGATGACGAAGTCGAAGCGCTGGTGTGGCGTCAGCTGCGTACCTGCTTCGATCCGGAGATTCCGTTCAACATCGTCGACCTGGGCCTGGTGTACGAGGCCAACCTGCGCCAGCGCGAGGACGGCCAGCGCGAAGTCGAGGTGAAGATGACCCTGACCGCCCCCGGTTGCGGCATGGGCGAGATCCTGGTCGACGACGTGCGCAACAAGCTGGAACTGATCCCCACAATCGCCGAGGCCGATGTCGAACTGGTCTTCGACCCGCCGTGGGGCCGGCACATGATGTCGGAAGCGGCGCGGCTCGAAACCGGAATGCTCTGAAGCGTCCCCCGAGGCGTGGTAATCCGCGCATTGCATTTCCGTGGTGCAACATCCGGACGTTTCTGGCGTGGCGCAAGGCCCTGTCCTTCACGCGCCCGTGACGCCGTGGGGGTAATTCGGTTTCAGTGGTAACGGTTACAGTCACGATTATCGACAGGCGAACGTAATGCACGTTCCATTATTCGATGTTGATGGCGATCCCTTCTTGTGCGCATAGCGAACGCCGGTTAGGTTCGGATCGGGATGAGGCACCAGTGCATCCCCATGAATCCGGAACCTCCGTCACCACCCTGAACCTCGTGCGGGCGCTACCGGAACCAGCCGCGTAAGCGGCATAACTACACTTGTTAGAGGGAACTTCAATGTCCGATGTGTCAAAGCGTCGTTTGCGTTTGCATGTGCTGGCTACGGCCACCGCCATGGCAATATCCTCGATGTGCGCGGTCCCGGCCATGGCGGCCGGTCGCGTGGATGCGAGTGGCCTGCAAGCCCCAACCCAGAACAGTTTCGACCGTTTCATCGTCAAATATCGTGACGGCAGCAGCGAGCGCAACAGTGCGGCTGCGCTGGACAGTGCCCTGAGATCCGCATCCGGTGCCATTCCCGCGAAATCCGGGCGCGCCTTGGGTGTGAAGCAACTGCGCCGCCTGGCCATGGGGGCTGATGTCATTCGCACCGACCGCAAACTGGACCGCGTCGAAGCCGAATCGCTGATGCGCCAGCTGGCCAGCAATCCCAATGTCGAGTACATCGAAGTCGACAAACTCAACAAGCCGCTGCTGACCCCGAACGACACCAACTACAGCCAGCAGTGGGGCTACCAGGACTCCGACGCCGGCATCCGCGCCAACGAAGCCTGGGACGTCACCAGCGGTGCCGGTTCCGTGGTCGCGGTGCTCGACACCGGCATCACCAACCACAGCGACCTCAACGCCAACGTCCTGCCTGGCTACGACTTCATCATCGACACGTCCGTGTCGAACGATGGCAACGGCCGTGACAGCGATCCCAGCGACCCGGGCGACTGGGTCACCGCCAACCAGTGCGGTGGCGTCCACGCGGCACAGGGCTCGAGCTGGCACGGCACCCACGTCGCCGGCACCGTCGCAGCGGTGACCAACAACAGCAAGGGCGTGGCGGGTGTGGCTTACAGCGCCAAAGTCGTTCCGGTGCGCGTGCTCGGCACCTGCGGCGGTTACGACTCCGACATCGCCGATGCCATCATCTGGGCCTCCGGCGGCACGGTCAGCGGCGTTCCGGCCAATGCCAACCCGGCCGAAGTGATCAACCTCAGCCTCGGCGGTTCGGGCGCCTGCGGTTCCACCACCCAGAACGCGATCAATGGCGCGGTCGGCCGCGGCACCACCCTGGTCATCGCGGCGGGCAACGACAACACCAACGTGTCCAATGCCTCGCCGGCCAACTGCGCCAACGTGGTGGCGGTGGGTTCGATCACCAGCACCGGCGCACGCTCGAGCTTCTCCAACTACGGCACGGGCGTGGACATCGCCGCGCCGGGCTCGACCATCATGTCGACGCTCAACACCGGCA
>JAKFDG010000379.1:0-3270 GCA_036677285.1 Pseudoxanthomonas sp. | reverse complement strand
GCCTTCCGAAACACCTGAAAGCCTTTCCCGAAGGCAAAAAAGTCATTCCGGAAAGCAAAATCACTCTTCCGGAAAGCAAAATAATCATTCCGGAATCCCTTTTTTGCCTTCCCGAAAGCAAATTAGCCATTCCGATTAAGCAAATAGCTTCACCGGAATCCCTTTCTTGCCTTCCGTTGATCAAATTTTCATCAACGGAATGGCTTTTTTGCATTCCGGAGAGGAAAAAAGCCTTGCCGGGGCCGGATCAACGCACGTGCAGGTAGTCCGCGGTCGCGGGCAGGTAGCTGGTTTCGTTGACATGGCGGCGATGGGCCGCGAGCGCGGCTTGCTCCTCGCCGGTCGGTTCCACGGGGTCGCTGTCGGCCGGGTCGCCAGTGTTGCCGGTGAGCGGGTACGGATGGGGGCGCGCAGTGGGGGATGGGTCGGGGGTACGCATGGCAAACCTCTTCGAACGTGTCCAACGGATTCAGGCATCCGCTATGGCAGGGATGCACGGACAGGGTCGATGGTTGCGGTCCGCCTGTCGCCTGTGGGAAGTCGCCGTGACCGATGACACGGTCGCCGTATTCATCCGACCAGCGGTCGCGTTCCATGGAACTTCAAGACGCAGGCAGCACGAAGGCCGCCCTTGCGAGCGGCCTTCACCATGCCAAACGAGCAGCCTGCGCCTGCTCAGCGACGCGCCTGCGCAGGCCTTGGCGCAATCGTTGCCGCCCTTTCGACACGCACCACGGCCACTCCCGCCTTGCACGCACGCGCCACGTTGGCGTACAGCTGCGCGCGCTTTGCATAGGCCTGGCCGGAATTGTCGGTCTCCATCAGCCAGCCGGCGTCGCGCTGGCTGACATGGCGGTGCTGGCAGTCGATGACGAGGCTGCGCTCTTCCGCGATCCTGTCGCGGGCGAGCAGGCGCGGTGAAAACTGGGTGGTGGTCAACAGCATCATCACCAGCGTCATCAGGAACAGGACGCGGTTCGGGTTGTGGGTAGTGCGGGTCATGGCGTTCTCCCGGAGTGGGTGGCGCGCGCCGATTGCGGCATCGCGGATCAGTGGATGCGGAACATCGCGCACGGTGCGGGCAGGTAGCTGCTCTCGCGCACCTGGCGTTGGTGCGCCGACAGTGCGGCCTCGACGCGGCGCACTTCTTCCCAATCGGCGCGGGTGAAGCGGAACCCCGTGTCGGCGCAGCCGCGCAGCCGGGCTTCCACATGGCGCAAGCGGCGGAAGTCCACGTAACTCACGACCTCGGGGGCCAGTTCCTGCCAGGCGGTTTCGATCACGATGGCGTCGTCCAGGCGTCCGACCTGCGGCAGCCAGTCGGGGATCAGGCCCTCGTGGCTGCGGACGTAATCCAGGACCAGTTCCGCGGGGGCGATCGCGTCGTTGGCTGGCGCCCAGTTGGGATCCCTGACCATCTGTGCGACCGACTCGGCCCAGCGCAGCCGCTGCAGGATGCACGGAGGCGCGGCGTCGCCGGCCGCGGGTACGGACAATTCACGCGCAGCGGTCACCAGCTGGTCGCAATCCAGCGGCGCCTGGCGACGGCCCAGCCGGGCCAGGAGTTGGTTGAAGTTCTCCAGGTCGCGGCTGTTGAGGCGGTAGTGGCCGATGCTTCGACGGCGGTGGGGGGCGGCCAGCGGGGTGGCGTCGAGGATGGCGGGCAGCGGATAAGCGGCGGAATAGTGGACGTTCATGGCGGTAACTCCGTTATGTAGAGGGAATACGCCGGACTTCCGGCGCATGGACAGATTCGGCCCGGGCCCTGTTCCAGTCATGACGGACGGGCGAGCTTATTGCCAGCCATTGCGCTGGTTTGCGATGCCTTCATGAGGGATTGCCGATGAATGCGGTCGGGGGCGACACCGGACAGACGAACGTTCCCTATCGTTTCGGCGATGTGGTCGTGGATCCGGCCGCGCATACCCTGCTCCGCGAAGGCCAGCCGCAGCAGATCGAACCCAAGACCTTCGCGGTATTGCTGGTGCTGTTGCGGCACGCCGGTGAACTGGTCGGCCGGGACGAACTGCTGGACGCGGTCTGGGGCCATCGCCACGTCACCCCGGGGGTGTTGACCCGCGCCATCGCCCAGTTGCGTCACGCCTTGGCGGACGACTCGCACCAGCCGCGTTATATCCAGACCCAGCATGCGTTGGGATACCGGTTCATCGGGGATCTGGAGCCGGAGGAGACCGTCTTGGCGACCGCCGACGCCGACGAGCGCGTGCAGGCAGCAGCCACGACAGGGACAGGTCCATCGCCGGATGCCGCAATCGAGGACGACGGCATGCCTGCGCCGGTCCCCGCTGGCGATGCACCTTCACCCATGCCGCCCTACGCCGGCAGCGAACGACGCGGGGTGCACCGGTTCTGGCGCTGGCAGTGGCTGGCTTTCGGCATGTTGATGCTGGCGCTGGGCGCTTGGGTCTGGCTGGAACGCCCTGCGCCGCCCGTGCGGGCACTGGAGCCCTCCATTGCCGTGTTGCCGTTCACCAACCTCAGTGAAAACAGGGGCGACGACTATTTCGCCGAGGGGCTGGCGGTGGAAATGCACGATGCGCTGGCTGGGGTGAAAGGCTTGAAGGTCGCCGCGCAGATGTCGCCGACGACCGCAGTCAGGCAAGGGGCCGATGCGAAGGCGTTGGGCGCTTTGCTCGGCGTCTCGACCGTGCTCGATGCCAGCGTCCGCCGGGAGGGCCAGCGGGTACGGATCAACGCCCGGTTGTCCGATTGCACGACCGGCTACACCCTGTGGAGCCGCAGTTACGACCGCGAGCTCTCCGACGTGTTCAGCACCCAGGTCGAGATCGCCAACGAAGTCGTGCAGTCGCTGATGGAGGTGCTTCCGCAACAGCGCGAAACGATCGCGAGACGGCTGACGCCGACCAGGAGCGCCGCCGCGTTCGATGCCTATCTGCGCGGCCTGAAGCAATTGTTGCAGCCGGGCACGGGCGAAGGCGACAGGAACGCGGTCGACTTCTTCAACGAAGCGCTGTCGGTCGACCGGAAGTTTTCGCGCGCGCAGGCGGGAATTTGCCGGGCCGAAGTCGCCAGCTTCATCGACCGCCACGATGCCGCTGCCTTCGGGCGCGCCCAGGCGAGCTGCGAAAGGGCGCGCGAAATGGATCCCGGGTTGAGCGAAGTGAATCTCGCCCTGGCCGAGCTGCACCATGCCGCTGGCGAGTACGGAAAGGCGGTCGAGTACTTCACCAGGGCCGAATCCGATCCGGCCAGCCGCCCCGCCGCCTATGTCGGCATCGCCATCGTGCA
>JAKFDG010000378.1:0-4318 GCA_036677285.1 Pseudoxanthomonas sp. | reverse complement strand
GGTGGTCGGCCAGCAGCAGGTAGATCAGCACGCCGTTGTTGGCCTCGGTGTCCCAGGCGCGCAGGCGGGCGAAGGCGGCTTCGGCGCTGGTGCGCGCCTGCATGCCGCGCAGGACCGCGCCGACGGGAAGTTCAGATTCCACCGCGAACAGGATTTCCCCGCGATGCCGACGTTCGCCCGCGGCGATCGCATCGGCGATGCGGTGAAGGCCGTCCTCGGGGAACAGGTGCTTGGCCGAACGCGCGAAAAGATGCCTTAGAAGTCGCATCACCAGCTCCCCGAGGCCCCGCCGCCGCCCGACATGCCGCCACCACCGGACCAGCCGCCGCCTCCACCGAAACCACCGCCTCCGCCGCCGCCAAAGCCACCGCCACCCCAGCCGCCGCCACCGCCGAAACCACCCCAGCCGCCGTCTCGCGCGTAACGGCCCGGCGACACCGATATCAAGCCGTAGATCAGGCCGAAGACGCCGGCGATGCCTGCCAAGGGCACCAAGGCCGACAGCAGCCAGGCGATGCCCCCGGCCGCGCCGCCGGTGAACAGGGCGCGAAGACCCTTGGGCGCCTTGCCGAACACGCCACGCACGATGTTGGCCACTATGAAGGCCGCGAACAGGGCGAACAGCCAATTGCCGCTGCCCACGCCCTGATCGCCACGGTGGTCGCTGACCGGCTCGGGCAAGGGCTCGCCATCGATCAGCCTGGTGAGTTGTGCGGTGGCGTCGAGGATACCGCCGCCGTAATCGCCTGCGCGGAATTTGGGCGCCATGTATTCCTGGATGATGCGGTTGGCGATGGCATCGGGGATCGCGCCCTCCAGTCCGTAACCCGTCTGGATGCGCACGCGGCGATCGTCCTTGGCCACGACCAGCATCACCGCATCGTCCACGCCCTTGCGCCCCAGCTTCCACTGGTCGAACACGCGCTGGGTGTATTGCTCGATGGTTTCCGGCTGGGTACTGGCCACGACCAGCACCTGCAACTGGCTGCCCTTGCGTTGCTGCAATGCCAGCGCCTGTTGTTCCAGCTGTTGTTTCTGTTCCGCGCCAAGCGTGCCTGTGGTGTCCACCACCGGCGAGGTCAGCGTGGGTATGGCAGCCGCCTGCTGTGCCCAGGCGGGCAAGCAGGCGAGCAGCAGGAAAGCGAGCGCGAGCGCGCGTCGCAGCATGTCGATCAGCTATCCGCGGCGATCAGTTGCCTGGGGCCGGTGGTGGTGGTGTCGGCGCAGCCGGTGCTGGTGCAGGCGGAGCGCCGAAATCCACGCTTGGCGCTTCGGAAATCTGCGCTTCGTTCTCCACCGTGAAGTTGGGCTTCTGCTTGTAACCGAAGATCATCGCGGTGAGGTTCTGCGGGAACGAGCGCACGAAGGTGTTGTAGTCCTGCACGGCCTGGATGTAGCGGCCGCGGGCCACGGTGATGCGGTTCTCGGTGCCTTCGAGCTGCGCCTGCAGGTCGCGGAACGACTGGTCGGATTTCAGGTTCGGGTAGTTCTCGGTGACCACCAGCAGTCGCGACAGCGCGCTGGACAGTTCGCCCTGCGCGGCCTGGAACTGCTGCAGGGAAGCGGCGTCGTCGGCATTGACCTGGATCTGGCCGACCTTCGCGCGCGCATTGGTCACGTCGGTCAACACCTTGGCCTCGTGCTGCGCGTAGCCCTGCACAGTCTTGACCAGGTTGGGGATCAGGTCGGCCCGGCGCTTGTACTGGTTCAGCACTTCCGACCACCCGGCCTTGACCGTCTCGTCCTTCTGCTGGATGGAGTTGTAACCGCAACCCGAGAGCATCGCGACCAAGGCGAGGATCAGGAACGAACGCGGAATCAGGCGCATGGTGGAATCCTCCAGGGTGGATGCAGGCATTGCAGCACCGACCTGTGCCGGACGCAACCACGCCCCGCCGCCGACCTGTGGAGCCGAGCGATCTCGGCTCTACGAACCAAAACGGCTTACGGCACGATCGGATGCTTGTGCTGCGCGCCGCGACGGCGCATCAGCAGGTTGAGCCACTCCACCAGCACCGAGAAGCCCATGGCGAAGTAGATGTACGGCTTGGGCACGTGCACCTCGACGCCGTCCAGGATCAGGACCACGCCGATCAGCACGATGAAGGCCAGCGCCAGCATCTTGATGGTGGGATTGGCGTCGATGAAACGGCCCAGCGGATTGGCTGCCAGCAGCATCACCGCCACCGCCAGCAGGATCGCAGCCACCATCACCGGGATGTGTTGGGCCATGCCGACCGCGGTGATTACCGAGTCCAGCGAGAACACGATATCGATCACGGCGATCTGCAGGATCACCATGGCGAACACGCCCGAGGTCCTGGTCGTGTTGGGATCCTCGTCATGGCCGCCGGTGATCAGCTCGCGGATCTCCATGATGCCCTTCACCAGCAGGAAGATGCCGCCCAGGATCAGTACGAGGTCGCGCACCGAGATGCCCATGCCGAACACGCTGAACAGGTCGTGCTGCATGCGCGCCAGGAACGCCAGCGAGATCAGCAGCGCCACGCGGGTGATGCAGGCAACCGCGATGCCGAATTTGCGCGCCACGTCGCGCTGGTGTTCGGGCAGCTTGCCGACAGCAATGGAAATGAACACGAGGTTGTCGATGCCCAGCACGATTTCCAGCGCACTGAGGGTGACCAGGGTGAGCCAGACATTGGGGTCGGCCAGGAACTCGAAACTCATCGTCGATCAATCCTCGTGATTCAAAAAATCGTGCTTCAAAAAAGTCGCGGCCCCAGGATCAGGCCCCAGCACAGCAATACGTTCATCATCAGCACGAACACGGCGGCCGAACCCATGTCTTTGGCGCGGCCGGCGAGCTCGTGGTGTTCGTCGCCATAGCGGCTGATCACCGCTTCCACCGCCGAGTTCAGCAGTTCGATGCTCAACACCAGCAGCATCGAGCCGATCAGCAGCGCGCGCTCCACGCCGGATTCCCCCAGCCACCAGCCCAGCGGCGCGAGCACGACGAAGAGATAGACCTCCAGGCGGAACGAGGATTCATGCAGCCACGCCGCGCGCAGGCCCTGGAACGACCAGACCGCTGCTTTCATGATCCGTGCCGGGCCGCGCGGCAAATGCCCGAATTCATCGGCCACGGCGGGGCTCCGGAACGTTGCAATGCAAGGTGGCGGAGCCGGCGCTCCTGTCGGATTGCGCCATCGCGCAGCCGCCCGGCTGATACGGATAAGGAGTCAACGCGGCAGAAACGGGCATGGAAGGGACAGGGTTAGCGCAAGGAAGCGCCAATTTTGCCACAAGGGCCTGCCTGGTACCCGTGGCGCGCCTGGTTTGCGCTGGTCCGCATGTGCTGGTCCACTATCCGCAACCCTCTGTTGGCCCCGTCATGACAAGGATTCGACCACTCCAAGCTTGTTTCCTGGCCAGCCTGCTGGCGCTGCTGACCGGCTGCGCCGTAGCGCCGACCGCGCAGGACGTCGCGCCCCTTGTGCCGGATCAGGTATCGAACGCAGCCTGGGAACAGGACATGCAGCGTTTCGCGGCCGTGGATGCCGCCATGCCGCCTCCCAGGCACGCAGTGCTGTTCATCGGCAGCTCGTCGATCCGGTACTGGGACACGCTGGCGACGGATTTCCCCGGCGTGCCGGTGATCAACCGCGGCTTCGGCGGTTCCGAAATCCGCGATAGCACGTATTACGCCGACCGCATCGTGGTGCCATATGCACCGCGCCAGATCGTGCTCTATGCCGGCGACAACGACCTCAACAGCGGCCGCAGCCCGCAGCAGGTACGCGAAGACTTCCATGCTTTCGTGGCGCGCGTGCGTCGTGACCTGCCCAAGGTCGCGGTCGCGTACATCTCCAGCAAGCCCAGTCCCTCGCGCGCCCACTTGCTGGATGCGCAGCGGGAAGCCAATGCACTGATCCGCCGGGACATCGCCACGATGAAGAACGTCGAGTTCATCGACGTCTTCACCCTGATGCTGGATACCAACGGGCAACCACGCGAAGACCTCTTTATCGAAGATCGCCTGCACCTGAACCGTGCGGGGTACGAGCTATGGCGGCAAGTGATCGCACCCTTCCTGGATGAAGATGGCTGATGGCGCATCCGATCCACCTGCGCACCCCGCTTCTCCGTAAAAAAGAAAGCCCGGCCGAAGCCGGGCTTTCTGGTCTTGCCGTGGATCCAATCAGAAGCCGGTGGTGTTGAGGCGCCCGCCGGTGACCGTCTTGCCCTGCAACGACGGGGTGGGAACCGTGTTGCTGAGGATCGCCGCCTTGATTTGCGCGGCAGTGGTGCCCGGACGGGTCGATGCATAGAGCGCAGCCGCGCCGGTCACGTGCGGCGT
>JAKFDG010000377.1:0-1682 GCA_036677285.1 Pseudoxanthomonas sp. | reverse complement strand
GGGTTCACGACACCGTTGGTACCGGCCACCGCGTCCGGGGTGCTCGGATACCAGGTCTGCGAGCCCCGTGGCAGTCCGCCGTTGAAGAACAGCTCCTGTACCCATGACCCACCGCAGTGCGGGCCGGTGGTGCAATTGTTGGTGCCCGCGATACTCGCGAAGATCGAGCCGCCGCCGGTCAGCGGGTCGTTCGGCCGGCTCTCGTTCTTGGAGTTGTGCGCGTCGAAACTCAGCCGGAAGTCGTCGCTGACATCCCACTGCGCATTGAAGCCCAGCGAGCTCAGCTTGTATTTCTGCATACTGCGTTGCTGTTCCAGGCCGAAGTCCTTGGTGCCGGCGATTTCGCGGATGTAGACCGGGGTGGCCACCGCGCCGCTAGTGTCGAACTCGATGTCGGTGTACTGGCTGTTCTGCAACCACATGGACTGCTCGCCGCGATTCTCGGTGATTTCGTTGGTCGAGTAGGTGTAGTCCAAGGTCATGGTCAGGCTGTCGATCGGCGCGAACTGCACCACCGCCTGTCCGTTGACCCGCTCACGCTCGAACTCGGAGAAGGCGTAGCGCAAGTCGTTAGGACGGGCGTAGAGCTCGCCGATGGCGGGCGCGTTCACTACGTTCGGGTTGCCGGGCATGGTCCCGGTCCACTGCTGGATGTTCCAGTAGTTCTCGGTCGCCTGCACCGAGCCGCCCTTGCGCTTCTGCGAACTGGCGCTGACGCCGATGCCGAAGGTCTTGTCGGCATTGGTGAAGCTGAAGATACCGGAGACTTCCGGGGTGATGTCGTTCTCGAACGGCTGCGACCGGTCGGAGACCGCCTTGACCCCGGCACTGGCGACAATGCCCTCATGGTTGAAGGGCTTGTCGGTCAGGATGTTGATGGTCGCGCCGATGCCGCCGCTCGGAACCTGCGCCTGGCCGGTCTTGTAGACCTCGATG
The DNA here is from genome assembly GCA_036677285.1 of Pseudoxanthomonas sp. Taxonomy (GTDB): domain Bacteria; phylum Pseudomonadota; class Gammaproteobacteria; order Xanthomonadales; family Xanthomonadaceae; genus Pseudoxanthomonas_A. The sequence goes on along the minus strand of JAKFDG010000377.1, from coordinate 746 downwards.
CCGCTAATCGCCTCGGCCGCAAGCTGGGCGAAGTTGAACGCACGGGTACCGCCGTCCACGCCGCCGATCGCTACCTGGCCGGCCGCACCAAAGGCGTCTGCGCCGGGCATCTGGCGGCCATTGAGGGTGACCATGTTGAACTGCGGGCCAAAACCACGCGCGGTGACCTGCGCGCCTTCGCCATCGCGGCGCTCGATCGAGATACCGGTGATGCGCTGCAGCGATTCGGCCAGATTGGTGTCCGGGAACTTGCCGATATCCTCGGCGCTGATCGCATCGACCACACCGAACGCATCGCGTTTGACGCCCATCGCCTGATTGAGGCTGCCGCGTATGCCGGTGACCACGATCGCGTCGAGCGTCGTCGCCTCGTCCGTCTGCGGCTGCTGCGTTTCCTGGGTCTGGGCGCTCGGCGTCGGCGCCGTCTGCGTCGAGGCGTCCTGCGCAAAGGCCGGATTGATGATCAGCACGCCGCCAACGAAGGTGAACATGGCCTTCGACTTGAATCGCTTCGACTTGTGACTCATGAGTATGTCCTCAGCACTGGAGTTGGACGGACGAACGGCAATTCATTCACGGCATGTGACACGGCTTTGGCTTTCGCCAAGGCCGTCCTCTGTGCGTTGCAGCGGAACCTGCACCCTCTCATGTGGTTTCCCCTCTCGCTTCGATCGATGGATGTATCGCCCTCCCCCAGGGCACCCGCAGGCCGCAGCCCACCCTCTTCCAAACCCGGCGCTTTTTTT
>JAKFDG010000376.1:0-1570 GCA_036677285.1 Pseudoxanthomonas sp. | reverse complement strand
CGCCCGCTTCGACCAGATAGCGAGAGCCCGTCACGGTCCCGTTGGCGCCGAGAAATTGAACTCGGAACCCATCCTGGGGGTTTGGGGAGGCCGTCGTCATGGATGTCGATACTGGCCCAAGGAACAAAACCTTCGTTGATCCATGTCAATTCTTCTCAAGACGGGAGGGGACATCGTGCAGCCTCATGACGGAGAGCTCGCCATGGCGGAAATTGCAGCGCCAAGAGACCTGATTGTCTTTCTCGAGCCCACTCAGGGGGGCGACACGCGGTTAGGCTACGCCGCCTGCCTGGCCAAACGCTGGCAGGCGCATCTGATCGCTACGTATGTTGTCCGTGAGCTCGCGTTGGAACCGTACGCGGGTTTCGCGGTCGGCGCCGCCCTGACGAGCATGCTTGCCGAGCACTCGAAGGCGGCGGCGGAATCGCTCTCCAGGGCGCGGGAGGATTTCGACGCGCTTGTACGCAATCGAAGTTTCAGTTCGGAGTGGCGCGTTTCGGACAATGAAGACAGCGAGGCGCTGATGTTGCATGCGCGACATGCGGGCCTGGCGATTCTCGGTCCTACAGCGCGGCAGCAGGATAGAACCACACGTCTCGGCTTGTCGGAACGCTTGATCTTTGAATCCGGACGACCCTGCTTGCTCTTGCCGCAAGATTGGCCGGAAGACCGGACTGCGCGCCGCATCGTCGTTGGCTGGAACGGCGGTCGGGAAGCAGCGCGGTCGATCGCCGACGCGATCCCCTTCCTGGCTTCAGCTGAATCGGTGCATTTGGTCGTCGTGCCAGAAGGGCGTTTGCGGGGCCCGTACGGATCCGAACCCGGTACAGACATGGCTGCGCACCTGGCGCGGCATGGCGTGCAGGTGATGCTTGAACAGCACGCGGGCGCCGATGCCGGGGCAGTGCTCCTTGAGCGGTGCAGGGACCTCAACGCGGACATGCTGGTGGCCGGCGGTCGCGCTCATCCGCATATCAGCGATCTTCTGTTGGGCGGCGCCACGCGGACGATACTGGAAGGAGTGGAAGTACCGCTGATGATGTCCCGATAATTCCTGCACCTTCTGGTCAGATGCGAAGTCTCACCTTGAGTTCCATCAACGGTGCGCGGTTGATCTGTGGCGCGAAGGCTGCATTCCAATGCATCTCTCAGTTATCTGCGCCGCAGTAGACGGCATGCAGCGTGTGCAGAAGGCGTTGCGCGGGGCCAGGCGCGATCGAATAGACGATGCTCTGCGCTTCGCGGCGGGTCTGCACCAGACCATCGTCGCGCAGCACGGCCAGGTGCTGGGACAGGGCCGACTGGCTCAGGTCCACCAGCGCATTGAGTTCACCGACCGAGCGCTCGGAGTCGACCAGCAGGCACAGGATCATCAGCCGCTTCTCGTTGGCCAGGACCTTGAGCAGCTGAGCGGCATCGCCGGCGTGTTCGCGCATTAGCTCGGCGTTGGTAAGGGATCGGGCGATACGGCGCGCCATGAAGGTTGCTAGCTCCTTTGCGGTTTCATCCGGGTATGGCGACAGGTAAACCGGCCTCGGTCCAGCCCATGATGCCACCGGTCAGCGAACGG
>JAKFDG010000375.1:0-2100 GCA_036677285.1 Pseudoxanthomonas sp. | reverse complement strand
GTGGATTCGGGTTGGGAAATCCATGTCGGCGGCAACGGCGGCATCAAGACCGAAGTGGCGCAGTTCCTGGTCAAGGTGAAGACCAGCGACGAGGTGCGCGAATACACCGGCGCCTTCCTGCAGCTGTACCGCGAGGAAGCCTATTACCTGGACCGCACCGTGCATTACATCGCCCGGGTCGGGCTGGATTACATCCGCCAGCGCGTGGTCGACGACGCCGACAACCGCAGGGCGCTGCACGAACGCCTGCTGTTCGCGCTGGAAGGACTGTCCGATCCGTGGGCGGCGCGTGTCGCCGGCGCGCAGCGGCACGAGTTCCAGCCGCTCAGGTTGAAATTGCTGGCCGACCCGGTGGAGGCCTGAGTCCATGTCTGCATCGAACCCATCAGCACCGGATCTGCGCATACCCGACTGGGTCGAAGTGTGCAGGGTCGACGACATCCCGGTGCTCGGTGCGCGCGTGCTGGAAAGGGATGGTGGCGACAACATCGCCTTGTTCCGTACCGCCAGCGGCAACGTGTTCGCCTTGCGCGACCGTTGTCCGCACAAGGGCGGGCCGCTGTCGCAAGGCATCGTCGCCGGGGAAACGGTGACCTGTCCGTTGCACAGCTGGAACCTGGGCCTGGAGTGCGGCGAGGCGCGTGCACCGGACGTGGGTTGCGTGGCCACTTACCCGGTGCGGGTGGAGGACGGCGTGGTGTGGCTGTCGCTGACCCGCGCGACGATGTCCGAACCTCTGCCACCACCGACTGCGGACACCCGGTAACGGTCTGATGGATGGCGATCCGCGCCCGGCAGGCCTGAGTTCCCTCGCGGAACCGCCGCGGCGCACGCGCACGCGTTCCGCCTGCTGCTACTGCGGGGTCGGTTGCGGCGTGCTGATCGATGCCGAACACGATGCGCACGGCAGCCGCATCACCGGCATCGCCGGCGACCCGGAACATCCGGCGAACTTCGGACGCCTGTGCACCAAGGGCCTCAACCTGCCGCAGACCACGCGCGACACGACCGGCCGCGCGCTGGTTCCGCAACTGCGTCGTCTGCGTGGCGATGCCCGCCGCGAAGTGGACTGGGGCGTGGCGATGGACACGGTGGCCGAGCGCTTCGCAAGCATCGTCGCCGAACACGGTCCGGACGCGGTGGCGTTCTACCTGTCCGGGCAACTGCTGACCGAGGACTACTACGTCTTCAACAAACTGGCCAAGGGCCTGATCGGCACCAACAACATCGACACCAATTCGCGCCTGTGCATGTCCAGCGCGGTCTCCGGCTACAAGCTGGCGCTGGGCGCCGACGGTCCGCCGACCTGCTACGACGATCTGGAACACGCGCGCACCGTGCTGTTCGCCGGCAGCAACATGGCCTACGCGCATCCGGTGTTATTCCGCCGCCTGGAAGCGGCGCGCGAGGCGCATCCGGAAACCAGGTGGATCGTGATCGATCCGCGCCGCACCGACACCGCCGCCATGGCCGACCTGCACCTGGCCCTGCAGCCGGGCACCGACGTGGCCCTGTTCAACGGCATGCTGCATCACCTGATCTGGGAAGGCCTGATCGACGCCGATTACATCGACGCGCATACCGAAGGTTTCCAGCCGCTCAAGCAGATGCTGCGCGAATACACGCCACGTTTCGTCGCCGATCTGTGCGGCGTGCCGGCCGAAGACATCGTCCAGGCCGCCGAGTGGTTCGGGCGCAGTCCGGCCGCGCTGTCGCTGTACTGCATGGGCCTGAACCAGTCCAGCCATGGCACCGATAAGAACCTGGCGCTGATCCAGCTGCATCTGGCCACGGCGCAGATCGGCAAACCGGGGGCCGGGCCGTTTTCGCTGACCGGACAGCCCAATGCGATGGGCGGGCGCGAAGTCGGCGGCATGGCGACCATGCTGGCGGCGCATCGCGAGATCGCCGATCCCGAACACCGCGCCGAGCTTGAACGTTTGTGGAAGCTGCCCGCGCAGGCCCTGTCCGATCGCCCCGGGCTGCCGGCGGTGGCGTTGTTCGACGCTTTGCGCAGCGGCAAGGTCAAGGCGGTGTGGATCGCCTGTACCAACCCGGTGCACTCGATGCCCGATATCAACCTGGTGCGCGAGGCCCTGG
>JAKFDG010000374.1:0-2175 GCA_036677285.1 Pseudoxanthomonas sp. | reverse complement strand
AGCAAGGCCTTCGTGCTCGCCTTCAGCCAATCGCTGCGGCACGAACTGACCGACAAGGGCGTGCGCGTGCAGGTAGTGCTTCCGGGCGCCACGGCAACGGATTTCTGGGGCATCGCGGGCACGCCCGTCGAGCACCTGCCGGCGGATATCGTCATGTCCGGCGAGAATCTGGTCGACGCCGCGCTGGCGGGCTTCGATCTGGGCGAATTCGCCACCGTTCCTTCCCTGCCTGAGGTAGCGGATTGGGATGCCTTCGAAGCGGCGCGCCAAGCTCTGGGCCCGAACCTGTCGCTCTCGCAACCGGCACAACGCTACCGGTAGTCCGCTCGGTGCCCTCGCAACTGGCAAACGCATGGTGCGAGCTTTGTATTGAATTGTAGATTTTCTCTCCTGTGTGGCCTTGCAATACAAAGACCGCTCGCAGGAGAAACAATCGCGATACATGGCGAGTGCGAAATGGCCTCCTTTCCACGGAGACCCCTGCGATGATCGAGTACGGACTGGCCGGTGTTGCCGGCATGGCCACCATCGCCTCGCCCTGCATCCTGCCAGTGCTGCCCATCGTCCTGGCCAGCGCGGCGGGACGCGGCAGGCTGGAGCCGTTGCTGGTCATCGCCGGCTTCGCGGCCACGTTCGCGGCCGGTGGAATCCTGATCGGCGCGTTGTCGGCCTCGTCGGGCGAACTGCAGCAGGGCATCCGCACAGGCTCGATCCTGGTGTTGCTCCTCGCCGGGCTGTTCTGCTTCTGGCCCGCGCCGTTCGACTGGCTGGTGATGCGCGTGCGGGAATGGCGCGCTTCGCGCAGGGCTTCTTCGTCGCCTGCACGGCAGATAGGCGGCAAGGTCGGTGCGCTGTTGGTCGGCGTTTCCCTGGGCCTGGCATGGGCGCCTTGCGCGGGCCCGATCCTGGCCTCGGTGCTGGCGCTGGCCGCCAGTTCGCAAGCGCCCGGCAAGGCGACCCTCCTCCTCGGCATGTATGCCGTGGGCGCGGGCCTGCCGATGCTGGCGATCGCCTATGGGGGCGACTGGGTGTCCTCGCGCCTGGCCTTCTTCAACCGACGCGCGGACCTGTTCCGCAAGGTCTTCGGCGCCATCGCCGTCGCGGTCGCGCTGCTCCAGTTGTTCCAGTACGACGTTTTCTTTTCGGCATGGGCCACGCAGTGGCTTCCCTCCATTTCCGCAGGACTCTGATCATGTTCAAGCCTATCGTCACCCTCCTCGCCGCCTGCCTTTTCGCGGCCTCCTGCTCGCCCGGCGTCCATGCGGATCCCGTCGAGCCGACCAACAGCACTCCGGCGCCGATGGCTCCCGAGTTCAAGGGCATCAACCGCTGGATCAACAGCGACCCGCTCACCATGTCGCAGCTGCGCGGCAAGGTCGTGCTGGTCGAGTTCTGGACGTACTCCTGCATCAACTGCATTCGCGTGATGCCCCATGTGAAGCAGTGGCACAAGCAATACAAGGACCAGGGCCTGGTGGTCGTGGGCGTGCATACGCCGGAATACGGCCATGAGAAGATCCTCGGCAACGTGCAGGACGCGGTGAAACGCTTCGGCATCGAGTATCCCGTTGCCCAGGACAACGGCTACAAGACCTGGAACGCCTACGGCAACCGCTACTGGCCGGCGCTTTACCTGATCGACCAGGACGGACGCGTCGTCTACCAGCACTTCGGCGAAGGCGAGTACGCCGCCACCGAAGCCAGGATCCAGCAGCTCCTGCACGCCCCATGAGCCTGCACAAATCCGCGCGCTGGTACAGTGACTACCGGCAGACGCGCCCGCGCTCCGCCGGATGCCTTCGATTCCAGGGTCGTGAGTCTTATGGAACACGTTGACCATGTTCTGATCGTCGATGACGACCGCGAAATCCGCCGGATGGTGGCCGACTACCTGCAAAAGAACGGGTTGCGCGCCTCGGTGGTGGCCGATGGCAAGGAGATGCGCGCGGTGCTCGAGACCAACGCGATCGACCTGATCGTGCTCGACCTGATGATGCCCGGTGAAGATGGCCTGGTGTTGTGCCGCAACCTGCGCGCGAGCAAGCACCGTTCTATCCCGGTGGTGATGCTGACCGCGCGCGACGATGCGACGGACCGCATCATCGGCCTGGAAATGGGCGCGGACGATTACGTGGTCAAGCCGTTCTCCGCGCGCGAACTGCTGGCCCGCATCAA
>JAKFDG010000373.1:0-1719 GCA_036677285.1 Pseudoxanthomonas sp. | reverse complement strand
GACCAGGTCGAATCCGAAGTGACCGCTTTCCACCAGCAGGCCATGCAGGTCTACGCCGCGTTCGGCTTCAGCGATGTCCAGCTCAAGATCGCACTGCGCCCGGAACCGCGCCTCGGCGACGACGCCACCTGGGACAAGGCCGAGAATGCGCTGCGGTCGGCTCTGCGCAGCGCGGGGGTGGAATGGCAGGAATTGCCGGGCGAGGGCGCCTTCTACGGCCCGAAGATCGAATACCACCTCAAGGACGCCATTGGCCGCACCTGGCAGCTGGGCACCATGCAGGTCGATTTCATGATGCCGGAGCGGCTGGGGGCCGAGTACGTGGATGAACATTCCGCGCGCCGGCACCCGGTGATGCTGCACCGGGCCATCGTCGGCTCGATGGAGCGGTTCATCGGCATCCTGATCGAGCACCACGCAGGGGCCTTCCCGTCCTGGCTGGCCCCGCGCCAGGCGGTGGTGATGAACATCACCGATGCCCAGGCCGATTACGTGGCCGAGGTCCAGAAAACCCTTGCGAATCAAGGGCTCCGGGTCGCTTGTGATTTGCGGAACGAGAAGATCGGCTATAAGATCCGCGAGCACACCCTGCAACGGGTACCGTACCTGCTGGTGGCCGGGGACCGTGAAAAAGAGAACGGGGCCATCGCCGTGCGCACGCGTTCAGGCGAAGATTTAGGCACAATGAGCGTCGCCGCCTTCGTGGAGCGCCTGCGCGCCGAGCAAGTCGCTTAAAAAGAATGTCCCGGCCCCATGGGGGTCGGCATGGATGTATCCCTTGGGAGATTGCAACAATCAGTACCCCCGATAACAAGCAAAACCGCAAGAACCAGGAAATCCGCGTACCCAACGTGCGCGTGATCGGTGCCGATGGCGAAATGGTGGGCGTGCTGTCGCGCGACGCCGCGCTGGCGCTGGCCGAAGAGTCCGGCATGGACCTGGTCGAGATCCAGCCCACGGCTGATCCGCCGGTGTGCCGCATCATGGACTTCGGCAAGTTCAAGTTCGAAGCCCAGAAGAAGGCCAACGCGGCCAAGAAGAAGCAGAAGCAGGTCGAGATCAAGGAACTCAAGTTCCGGCCGGTCACCGACGAGGGCGACTACCAGATCAAGATGCGCAACATCCGCCGCTTCCTCGAGGAAGGCGACAAGGTCAAGGTCAACATCCGCTTCCGTGGCCGCGAGATGAGCCACCAGGAACTGGGCCGTGAAATGGCCGCGCGCATCGAGGCCGAGCTGGGCGACGAGATCGTGATCGAATCGCGTCCGCGCCTGGAAGGCCGGCAGATGGTGATGATGATCGCGCCGAAGAAGAAGTAATCCGTCCCGGCCGAAAGGCTTGAGATGATCCGGAAAGGGCGCCGAAAGGCGCCCTTGGGGTTTCCTGGGTCCGTGCAAGCGGAGCAAACCCCCTGATTTGCAAGGAAAAGCCGTCGCGGGCATAATACGCGGCCCGGTCATCCGGGCGGTTGTTCGCAGCCACAGGACCTGTCGTTTATTTCCTAACAGATTCAACGACTTACAAGCCGACATTGGGCATGGATGGAAAGCGCAACGAGAGTTGCCGCCCGGGTCAGTTACAGAAACCAACAAGGACCACCGCAATGCCCAAGATCAAGACCCATCGGGCGGCGGCCAAGCGTTTCCGGAAGACCGCTTCCGGCAAATACAAGGCTGGCCACGCCAACAAGAGCCACATCCTCACCAAGAAGTCGACCAA
>JAKFDG010000372.1:0-1692 GCA_036677285.1 Pseudoxanthomonas sp. | reverse complement strand
CCAACCGCGCCTCCAGCGCCTCGCCGAAATCGCGCGCGACCACCACCTGGCCGAAGGCCTCGCGGCCATAGTCGGTCGCCTCCAGCCGGGTCCTGCCGAAATCGCCCTGGCGGCTGACATGGATGCGCCGGATCGGGCCGGTCGGTGCACGCAGCTTCGCCATCACTCCGAGCGCGGCCAGCGCATTCACGGTAGCGCTGGCGAAACTCAGGCTGCGCTGGTCGAACACGGCTGGCATCACTCCGGCGGGCGTGGATTCCACCAAGCCCACCCGCAACCCCAGCCGGTCCAGTGCGATGGCCAGGCTGGCGCCGACCAGGCCGCCGCCGACGATGAGTACCTCGTGTCGTTCGCTCATCCCGCCATGATAAGCCCGCTGCCCGGTGCTCTCCGTTAGAATGGCCGCCTGCAGCCCCGGAATCGCCCCGCATGAACACCAACGCCCAGCGCGCCATCCTCTTCGTCCTGCTCGCTCTGTTGATGGTTTCGACTCGACTCCATCTGCCCACTTCGCTCACCCATTTCGGCCCCGTTCCGGATGCATCGTGGGCGGCGTTCTTCCTCGGCGGCTTTTACCTGCGCGGCTGGAGCCGCTGGGCGTTCCCGGTGTTCATGGCCCTGGCGGTGCTCGTCGATTACGTGGTGATCAGCGGCCAGGGCATGGATTTCTGGGCGCATTACTGCATGTCGGCCGCGTACTGGTTCCTGGTGCCGGCGTACTTCGCACTGTGGCTGGGCGGCCTGCTGCTGCGCCGGTCCTACAAGGAAACCAACGGCAAGGCGCTGGGCGTGCTGGTCGCGAGCCTGTTCGGCTCCGTGGTGCTTTGCCACTTGCTCAGCCAGGGCAGCTTCTACTGGATCAGCGACAGCGTGGCCGAGCCGAGCTTCGCCGGCTGGTGGAAGAACTACAGCGACTGGTTCGTGCCCTACCTGCGTACCACCGCGATCTACGTCGGCCTGGCGGTGATCGTGCACGTGGGCGTGCAGCAGGCGGCGCGGTTGCAGGCGCAGGCCAAGTCCCCGCGCTGAGCAGAGCCACGGACCGGAGGCAACGTCATGGGTAACCGCCTCTCCAAGATCTACACCCGCACCGGCGACGACGGCACCACCGGACTCGGTGACGGCACCCGGGTCGGCAAGGACTCGGCACGGGTCAATGCCTACGGCACCGTGGATGAAGCCAATTCCAGCATCGGCGTGATCCTGGCGACGCTGGTGCCCGACGATATTCGTGCCTTGCTGACCACGGTGCAGCACCAGTTGTTCGACCTGGGTGGCGAACTGTGCATTCCCGGCCACGCGGCGATCAACGCCGATGACGTCGACGCGCTGGAGCGTGAGCTGGACCACTACAACGAAGCCCTGCCCGCACTCAAGGATTTCATCCTGCCGGCAGGAGGCGAAGCGGCGGCGCGCTGCCACCTGGCGCGTACCATCGTCCGCCGTGCCGAACGCGAAACGGTGACCCTCGCGCGCCACGACGCAGTGCGGCCGGAAGCGATCCGTTATCTCAACCGCCTGTCCGACCTGCTGTTCGTGCTGGCACGGGTGCTGGCGCGTGCCGATGGCCAGGGCGAAGTGCTGTGGAACCACGACCGCCGCCGCGCATGAGCTGAAGTTACGTCGTGATCATCTTCACCCATCCCGCCTGCCTGGCCCACGATCCAGGGCCGCAACATCCCGAGCGCCCTG
>JAKFDG010000371.1:0-1888 GCA_036677285.1 Pseudoxanthomonas sp. | reverse complement strand
GACAACGCCGCGCGCGTAGCAGGGTCATCGGTACCGGCATCCAGCGGACGCGTCATCCAGTCTTCCAGCAGCGCGCGCTTCAGCAGCAGATGCCCTGCTTTTGCGCGTCCGTGGACCTGTGCAGGCAGATCGTCGCGCCACGCCATGGCGATGCGCCGATCCAGGGCGGTTGTCCATGCCGGCGGCAGCCGTTGCACGGCCGCATCCAGTAGTTCTCGTGTGGCTGCCGCCTGTTCCGGCGTCAGCGATCCGGTTTCAGGTTGCAACTGCAGCGTGGCCTGCGCATTCCCTGCGCAGGCCAGCAGGCACAGGGCCAGCATGCTCCAAGCCAGCGTGCTCCAAACCAACCCTGCCACCGGCCCATGCAGTGGGCTCACAACGCCAGGATGGCCTGCGCGAGTTGCATGTCACTGGCATCGCGTGCGGCCGGGTCGCGCTCGCGCAACTGGCGCAGGGCCGCTTCCAGACGCGCGCCACGGATGCGTCCTTCGCTGGCGACGAAGCTGGCGGCGTCATCTCGCGCCCTCAGCACCACCTTGTCGTCGCCGGAAGTGCTGCCGGAGGAAGCCGAGGAGCCGGCGGAAGATGCGCCTGCGGAGGAGCCGGCAAAGCTGGAAGCGAAGGCTGGTACGGAAAACGCCAGCAAGGCACAGCAGATCAGGGTCTTTCGAATCATCGTTGGAATTCCACAGGGTTGGGAGAACTGGTATGTCCAAAAAAAAGAGCCACGCAAGATTACCCGCATGCCCATCATGCGAGCTGAACCATCACTGCCTCGCAGGCACGCCGGTGCATGTCCTGTGACTCAGTCGAACAACTTGCCCGGGTTCATCAACCCGTTCGGGTCGAGCACGCGCTTGATCCCGCGCATCACCTCGATCTCCGCCGCACTGCGCGTGCTTTCCAGATAGCCTTTCTTCACCAGGCCGATGCCGTGCTCGGCGGAAATGCTGCCTTCGTGGCGCTGCAGCGATTCGGCCAGCAGCTTGGTGACCTGTTCGCACTGGCCCACGAAATCGGTATCGCCCAGCTCATCCGGTTTCAGCACGTTGATATGCAGGTTGCCGTCGCCGATGTGACCGAACCAGACCACGTCGAAATGCGGGTAGGCCTCGCCGAGCAGCGTCTGCGTTTCCTCGAGGAACGCCGGCATCGCCGAGATCCGCACCGACACATCGTTCTTGTAGGGCTTGTAGCGTGCCAGGCTCTCGGTGATGCCTTCGCGCAGGCGCCACAGCTGCACGGCCTGGGCATCGCTCTGGCTGATCACGCCGTCGCTGACCCAGCCGTTCTCCATGCAAGCCTCGAAGGCGGACATCGCCGCGGCTTCCTGCGTCTCGTCGCCGGAAGCGAATTCGGTGACTACGTAATACGGATGCGTTTCCTCGAACGGTTTCTGCGCGCCATGCGAAAGCACGTGATGCAGGGCGCGGTCGGTGAAGAACTCGAATGCCTCCAGCTGCAAGCGTTCGCGGAACGCGGCGAAGACCTGCATCAGCACCTCGAACGACGGCAGCGCCAGCAGCATCACGTTCGATGGCGGCGGCGGATCGGTCAGGCGCAGGGTCGCTTCGACCACGATGCCGAGGGTGCCTTCCGAGGCGATCATCAAATGCCGCAGGTCGTAGCCGCTGGAGTTCTTGACCAGGCCGCGGTTGAGGTCGAGCAGCTCGCCGGTGCCGGTCACCACCTTCATTCCGGCGATCCATTCGCGGGTATTGCCGTAGCGGATAACGCGGATGCCGCCGGCGTTGGTGGCGATGTTGCCGCCGATGGAACAGGAACCCCGCGCGGCGAAATCCACCGGGTATTCCAGCCCATGTTCACGGGCGGCGTTATGCACGGCTTCCAGGGCGATGCCGGGCTGCACGGTGAGGGTGCGGTCGAC
>JAKFDG010000370.1:0-1805 GCA_036677285.1 Pseudoxanthomonas sp. | reverse complement strand
GCCATCGGCGAACGCACCTCCGCACCTTCGCTGCCGAACAAGGGTGCCATCGCCAGCGGCAGGAAGCCGAACAGCGTGCACAGCGTGGTCATGATGATCGGCCGCAGGCGCGAACGCGCGCCTTCGATCAGGGCCTCGTGCTTGGCGACGCCGCGTTCGCGCAACTGGTTGACCTTGTCGATCAGGATGATGGCGTTCTTCACCACCAGGCCGACCAGCAGGATCAGGCCGATGAACACCACCACCGACACCGGCGAGCGGGTCAGCAGCAGCGCCAGCACCGCGCCGACCATGGCCAGCGGGATGGTGAACAGGATCACGAACGGATGCAGCAGCGATTCGAACTGGGAGGCCATCACCAGGTACACCAGGAAGATCGCCAGGCCGAACGCGAACAGCAATGCCTTGACCGACTCGGCCAGTTCCTCGCCCTGTCCGCCGATGTGCATGCCGACGCCGGCGCCGAGACTGTTGTCGGCCACCATGGCCTGCACCTCGGCCACCGCACCACCCAGGTCGATGTCGCGCAGGTTGGCCGAGACGATAGCCACGCGCACCTGGTCGGCGCGGTGGATCTCGCTGGGGCCGGTGGTGGAAACCACGTCGGCCACCGATTCCAGGGTCACCGGACGCGAACTGCCGGGATTGACGATCAGCCTGCGGATGCTTTCGACCGTGGCCCGGTCGGATTCCTGCGCACGCACCAGCACGTCGATCTTGCGGTCGCGGAAGCTGTAGCGCGTGGCCACGTCGCCGCGCACCTTCTTCACCACCACGTCGGCGATCTGGCGCGTGGTCAGGCCGAGCGCACCGGCGCGGTCCTGGTCGAAGCGGATCTGGATCTCGGGGAAGCCTGCTTCCACGGTCGATTTCACGTCGGCGTAGTGCGGGCTGTTGCGCAGCAGCGCCGCCATCTTCTGCCCGGCACGCTGGATCGTGTCCATGTCCTGGCCGCGCAGCTCGATTTCCAGCGGCGTGGAGAAGCTGAAGAGTTCGGGACGACGGAAATCGACCTGCGCATTGGGATGCGCCTGCATCGTCGCGCGCAGCTTCTCGGTTTCCTCCGCTTCCAGCTGCTTGCTGCCGCCATCGGCCATCACGATGCTGATCTTGCCGATGTTCTCGCCGCTTTCGGTGGGACTGGCGTCCAGACGCGTGCCGCTACCGCTGACGCCGTACAGCGCGCGTATGCCCTCGTCCTTGGCGTGCTTTTCCTGCAGCTCGCGCACCAGGTCATCGGTCGCGCGCAACGGGGTGCCGGGCGGCAGCTTGACCATCATCTCGAAGCGGTCCTGGGCCAGTTGCGGGATCAGGTCGGCACCCAGCATCGGGATCGTCAACAGGGTCAGGACGAAGGCCGCAGCGGCGAAGCCGAGGACCAGCCATGGGCGCTTCAGCGAGGCCGGCAACAGCTTGAGGTAGCCGTTTTCGGCGCGGCCATAAGGCGCCATCGCCAGGTCGCTGGCTTTGCGCATGACCGGCCCGATCACCGCCGCCAGTCCGCGCCAGGCGCGCACGAACAGCCAGGCGATCCCGAAGAAGAATCCACGCGCACCGATGCTTATGCCCTTCTCGGTAGCGGCCAACGGCTTCTGCCAGCGCGAGCTTGGCTTCCAGTCCGGATGCGGCGCTTCTTCCGGGAACGCCATCGGCGGCCGTCCCTTCAATGCGCTCAGCATCGGGATCAGGGTCATGGCCACCACCAGCGACACGCCGATGGCGATCGCCACGGTCAGCGCCTGGTCGCGGAACAGCTGGCCGGCGATGCCCTGCACGAACACCAGCGGCAGGAACACCGCGATGGT
>JAKFDG010000369.1:0-13206 GCA_036677285.1 Pseudoxanthomonas sp. | reverse complement strand
GCCTGCACCGCTATCGCCAGGGCTCGGGACAGGCGGAATTCCTGTCCTGCGCGGCATGCGCAGTGCTGGTGGCCGTGGTCGCGCGCAGCGAGGACGATCGCCTGCTGGGTGCAGCCAACCGCAATGCCTTCGATGGACGCGTGGATTTCGCGCCGGAAACATCGGTCTCGCCGCAAACGCTGGCGGCCGACGCCAAGCTGGCGCGCTGGACGGAGCTGTGGACGCCGGTCGAGCTGTCGGCCGGCTGATCCGGCTTAACGATCACGCCAAGGCGATCCGGCGAATCCCTTCAATCTTCGTCGGGCCAGCGGATCGCCGGCGCAACCGGTTTCGCACGCGGCATCGGCACCGCGGCGACCGCGTTCCACACCTTCAACGCATCGACAGTGGCGGCCACGTCGTGCACGCGCAGGATCAAGGCGCCGCGCTGCGCGGCGATGAGGTGGGCGGCGACCGAACCGGAGACTCGATCGGCCATGTTTTCGCGGCCGGTCAGTTCGCCGATGGTGCGCTTGCGCGACAACCCGGCCAGCACCGGCACCCCCAGCTCGACGAAACGTTCGAACTGCGCGAGCAGGGCCAGGTTGTGCCGGGTGTTCTTGCCGAAGCCGAAGCCCGGGTCGATCACCAGGTTCTTCTTCGAAATGCCGGCCATTTCCGCAGCGAAGATGCGCTCGGCCAGGAAGCGGTGAACGTCGCCGACCACGTCGTCGTAGTCGGGCGCCTCCTGCATGGACCGCGGTTCGCCCTGCATGTGCATCAGCACCACCGGCACGCCGAGCGTGGCGGCAGCCTCGAGCGCGCCTTCGCGGCGCAGCGCGCAGACGTCGTTGACCATGCCGGCGCCGGCCTGCACCGCGGCTCGCATCACCTCAGGCTTGGAGGTGTCGATGCTGATCGGCAGCGGGGTTTCCCTTGCCAGCCGTTCGATCACCGGAATCACACGGCGCAGCTCTTCCTCGACCGGCACTTCCTCCGCGCCGGGGCGCGTGGATTCGCCGCCGACGTCGAGCAGGTCGGCGCCCTCGCCCGCCAGCTTCAGGCCATGGGCGACCGCGGCCTCCAGCGTATCGTGCGCGCCGCCATCGGAAAACGAATCCGGGGTGACGTTGACGATGCCCATGACCTGCGGACGATCGAACCTGAGGATGCGTCCGCCGCAATCGAGCTGGGGGGTGGTGTCGAACATCGTCATTCCGCAAAGAAAAAGGCCAGACGCGAGTCTGGCCTTTGGCGATGCGCCTGACAATGCACGCGGATCAGGTCTGCGCCGCGGGTCCACCGATCGTGGGCAACGGACGCGCATCCTTTTCGGTCTTCACCCAGCCCATCGGCGGCGGCGGCTCGCGGCCTTCCATGACCGCATCGATCTGCGGCACGTCGATGGTCTCGTATTCCAGCAGCAGCTTGGCCATCGTGTGCAGCTTCTCGATGTTTTCGGTCAGGATCGTCCTGGTGCGGTTGAAGGCACGGTCGAGGATGCTGCGCACCACTTCATCGATCTTGCGCGCGGTGTCGTCGGAGACGCTCTTGTGCTGGGTCACCGAGCGGCCGAGGAACACCTCGTCGTCTTCCTCGCCGAAGGTGATCGGGCCGAGTTCGGACAAGCCCCATTTGGTGACCATGTTGCGGGCCATCTTGGTGGCGCGCTCGATGTCGTTGGAGGCGCCGGTGGTGACCTTGTCCTCGCCGAAGATCAGCTCCTCGGCCACGCGGCCGCCGTACAGCGAGCAAAGCTGCGATTCGATCGCGGTGCGGTTGTAGCTGTACTTGTCGCCTTCCGGCAGGTACATGGTCACGCCCAGCGCGCGGCCGCGGGGGATGATGGTGACCTTGTAGACCGGGTCGTGTTCCGGCACCAGGCGGCCGACGATGGCGTGGCCGGCCTCGTGGTAGGCGGTGAGGGTCTTCTCGTCCTCGCTCATCGCCATCGAACGGCGCTCGGCGCCCATCAGGATCTTGTCGCGGGCCTTGTCGAAGTGCTCCATGCGCACTTCCTTGGCGCTCTCCCGCGCGGCGAACAGCGCCGCCTCGTTGCACAGGTTGGCCAGGTCGGCGCCGGAGAAACCCGGGGTACCGCGGGCGATGGTCATCGGCACGACGTCATCGGCCAGGGGCAGCTTGCGCATGTGCACGCGCAGGATCTGTTCGCGGCCCCTCACGTCGGGCAGGCCGACCACGACCTGGCGGTCGAAGCGGCCCGGACGCAGCAACGCCGGATCGAGCACGTCGGGACGGTTGGTCGCGGCGATGACGATGACGCCTTCGCCCCCTTCGAAACCGTCCATCTCGACCAGCAGCGCATTCAAGGTCTGTTCGCGTTCGTCATGCCCGCCGCCGAGGCCGGCGCCGCGATGACGACCGACCGCGTCGATCTCGTCGATGAAGATGATGCACGGCGAATGCTTCTTGGCCTGCTCGAACATGTCGCGCACGCGGCTGGCGCCGACGCCGACGAACATCTCGACGAAATCGGAACCGGAGATGCTGAAGAAAGGAACCTTGGCTTCGCCGGCGATGGCTTTCGCCAGCAGGGTCTTGCCGGTGCCGGGCGAGCCGACCATGAGCACGCCGCGCGGAATGCGCCCGCCGAGTTTCTGGAACTTGGAAGGGTCGCGCAGGAATTCGACCAGCTCGCTGACTTCCTCCTTGGCCTCGTCGCAACCGGCGACGTCGGCGAAGGTCACCTTGACCTGGTCCTCGCCCTGCAGCTTGGCCCGCGACTTGCCGAAGGACATCGCGCCCTTGGCCCCGCCGCCGCCGCCCTGCATCTGGCGCATGATGAAGATCCAGAAGCCGATGATCAGCAGCACCGGCAGGAAGTTGAGCAGGATCACGCCCAGCGAGATGCCGCTGGAGGGTTCTTCCTGCGCCATTTCCACGTTCTTGTTGCGCAGCACGTTGACCAGCTCGCGGTCGTACGGCCCGATGGTCACGGCCTGCTGGCCGTTGCTGAGCTTGTACTGGACCTCGGTGACGTTGGTGCGCGCGTCGCCACTGAAGGTGACCTGCTGGACGCTGCCGTTGTCCACCTGGTCCAGGAATTCGGAATAGGTCGTCTTCTGCGCGGTCGCGCCGCCCAACTTCGGGGAAAAGCTCTGGAACACCACCATCAGCACGACGGCGACGACTACCCACAGCAGCAGATTCTTGGTCAAGTCGTTCATCCTCATTGACTCCGGGGTTCCTTATATCGCGATTGCGGTATTACTTCGATGATGCATTCGTTGTACGCGTTCATTTCATCTGCACAAGCTTGCCCTGGCCCAATGCATAGACTTCCGGCGAGCGCTTGCGCGATGCATCCGGCTTGCGGATGACCACCTTCTCGTAACGCCGCCGCAGTTCACGCACGTACGCATCGAAATCCGTGCCCTGGAACAGCTTGATCAGGAACGCGCCGCCGGGTTTCAGGTGGCCGTCGGCGAACTCCATCGCCAGCTCGGCCAGATGCATCATGCGCGGCTGGTCGACCGCGTCCACACCACTCTTATTGGGGGCCATATCCGACAGCACAAGGTCCACCTGCTGCCCGCCGAGCATCGCCTCCAGCTGCGATAGGACGTCATCCTCCCTGAAATCCCCATGAAGGAACTCGACCCCGGCCAGGCTGGGCATTTCCAGGATGTCCATGGCCACCACCCGGCCGCTGTCGCCCAGGGCCTTGCGCACGAACTGCGACCAGCCGCCCGGGGCCGCGCCCAGGTCCACCACCACCATGCCCGGCTTGAGCAGGCGGTCGCGTTGCAGCAGTTCCTCCAGCTTGTAGGCGGCGCGCGAACGCAGGCCCTCGGCCTGCGCCTTCTTCACGTAGGGGTCGGCGAAATGCTCTTTGAGCCAGCGCTGGCTGCTTTTGCTTCGGGTGGCCATGGGGTCGTGGGGCATCCCAAGCGCCCGGTGGCATTGGGAAAAAGGAGCGCGAGGGAGGCCGCATGATACCCTGAAGCCCCTTCCGGCCCCGTACCGCAGCGCATGTCTACCGCCCTGACCTCCGCCCAGACCCGTTTCCTGCGCGGCCAGGCACACGACCTGAAGGCCCTGCTCCAGATCGGCGCCAAAGGCCTTACCCCGGCCTTCCTCGCCGAGCTCGCCGCCGTCCTCGAGCAGCACGAACTGGTCAAGGTGAAGGTAGGCGGCGACGACCGTGAGTTGCGCGAAGCCATGATCGCGGAGATCGCGGAGAAGACCGATTCGGCGCTGGTCCAGCGCATCGGCCACGTCGCCGTCCTGTACCGCCCGAGCAAGGATCACCGCCAGATCGTCCTGCCCAGGGCCTGAGCGGCACCCGCTCCACGCGCCTCCGATGCAACTGACCCACGAACTCCCCGATTACGCTTACACGCTGCGCAGCGCCGATGGCCGCAGCGCCCGGGTCAACGATCGGGTGCTGGGCGCGAGTTTCATCCTTTCTCCGAACGACTTGATCGAGGGCTGGCCGGTACGCGACAGTGCTGCGCTCACCCCCGAGGATTTCGCGCCATTGCTGGCCCTCAATCCGGAGCTGGTCCTGCTGGGCACCGGCGACCGCCAGGTTTTCCCTTCCGCGGCCGCGATGGCCGCCTGCCTGACCCGCGGCATCGGCATCGAGGTGATGACCAATGCGGCCGCGGCGCGCACGTTCAACGTGCTGGCCGGCGAGGGGCGGCGCGTAGTGGCCGGTTTCCTGCTGGCGGCATGATGAGGCTCTCGACATCCCACCGGTCGCGGCGATGAAATCCATGGCTGCGGCCTTGTCGATGCTGGCGCTCACGGCATCGGGGGCTGCGACGCCGGAAGAACGTTTCCGCGACTGGGCCAGGCTGCCGGAAGCGGCCAATGTCGTTAATTACCGGATCTACCTGCGCCGGCAGGGCGTCGCCGATGCGATTCCCCTGCACTCCCTGTTGCGCAGTGCGCGCAGTTGGCGCGAGTGCGGCGCGGCGGAATTCGCGCTGCCTCCGCAAGCGCAATGGCCGCATATCGTCCCCACCCTGCGCGCGCTGCAAGCGATGAAGGCCGCAGGGTTGGTGGATGGCACGCTGGTGGCGTCCGGCTACCGCAACGAAACGCTGAACAAGTGTGCCGGCGGTAGTTCGCGAAGCCGCCACGTCGCCAACAACGCGCTGGATTTCGATCTGCCCGATACACGCAGCAACACCGAAAAGTTATGCGCCTACTGGCGCGAACATGGGCCCGGCATGAAGCTGGGGCTTGGCTTCTACAGTGAAACCAAAATCCATGTGGATACGTCCGGTTTCCGCACCTGGGGTGGCGACCACACATGGCGAACCTCGCTATGTACGGCAAAGCCGCCGCGAGATCCGTAGCGCAGGGCCTAGCGCCTGGGCAGGTACAGCAGCGGGTCCACCGGCTTGCCGTTGTAGCGGATCTCGAAGTGCAGCATCTCGCGCGAGGCGCCGCTGCGGCCCATCTCGGCGATCTGCTGGCCGGCCTTCACGTTCTGGCCTTCGTTGACCAGGCGCTTGCGGTTGTGCCCGTACGCCGACAGCCAGGCTTCGCTGTGCTTGATGATGACCAGTTCGCCATAACCGACCAGGCCGGCCCCGGAATACACCACCACGCCATCACCCGCCGCGCGCACGGGTTGTCCGCTGCTGCCGCCGATGCCGACGCCCTGCTTGGTCGCGTCACCGGCGACGAAACGCCCGAGCACCGGGCCTTCGGCTGGCCAGCGCCAGGCAAAGCCGCTGCTGGCCGGTGCGGCCGTGACCGGACGGGGCGCCGTTGCGACGGGTTTCGGCTTGGCCGTGGTGGTGCGCGGCACGGTAGCGGACGTGGAGGCAGTCCTTCCATCGGCCGGATACAGGCGCAAGCTCTGCCCCGGGTAGATCGTGTACGGCTCGCGAAGGTTGTTCCAGGCCGCCAGGTCGCGGTAATCGATGCCGTTGCGCGACGCCACCCCGAACAAGGTGTCGCCGCGTTGCACTTGCGTGGTTGCACCATACTTCGGTTTGGAAACGATGCGCTGCGTGCCGCGGGAAGACGAGGTTTCGCGCACCACGCTGCTGCTGCATGCGGCCAGGAAAACGGTCGCGATCATCAAGGCAAGGGCACGTTGGGTATGCGTCATCCGTCTACTCGTCATCGATCCGTTTCATCCACCGTTGGCCTTCAACACCAGCCAGCCGACCAGTACCACCAGCAAGCCGCTGGCCACCCAACCGACCGGTTCGATCCAACGATGCAGAGCCGCCTCAGCGCGTGCACCACCGAGCCTGATCGCGCCGGCAACGAGGTACAGGCGCTTGCCGCGGCCCACGAACATGCTGGCGAGGAACGGTAACAGCGGTACGCCAACGATGCCTGAGGCCCACGTGAATATCTTCAGAGGAATCGGCGTGAACCCTGCCAGCACCAGCAGCCAGAACGCCTTCCACGGCGACTCCGCCACCACCGCGCGCAGGTGCGCGACCTGCGCATCGATCCTGTCGCTCCAGCCCAGCCATTCGATGACCGGCTGCAGCGCGGCGAAGGCGAAATGGCCCAATGCGTAACCGACCAGTGCGCCGACCAGCGAACCGGCCAGGCTCAGCGTGGCGAACCACAAGGCGCGTTTCGGCTGCGCCAGCGACATCGGCGCCAGCATCACCTCCGGCGGTACCGGGAAGATGATGGCTTCGATGAAGCTCAGTCCTGTCAGCAGCGTTGGCGCGCGTGGGTGCTTGGACCACTGGATGGCGCGTTCGTACAGCGGGCCGAATATTTTCATGCCATCTACATCCGGCCTCAGTCCAGCGTGCCGGACAGCAGAGGCACGAATATCACTGGCGCGAGCACTGTTTCGTCCACGCCACCATCCTCGCGCTTGGTCAGTTTCACCAGCGATTGCGAGGAAGCCCCGCCCACGGGTGCGACGAGATGACCGCCGACCGCGAGTTGTTCGATCAATGCGTTCACCAGCGCGGGCGCGGCGGCGGTGACGATGATGGCGTCGTACGGGGCATGTTCCGTCCAGCCGATGCGGCCGTCGTCATGCTTGCTACGCACGTTCATGCCCAGCTGGCGAAAACGCTTGCGGGCCTGGCGCAGCAGGTCGCCGATGCGCTCCACCGTGTAGACCTCCAGGCCTAGCGCCGCGAGCACGGCCGCCTGGTAGCCAGAACCGGTGCCGATCTCGAGCACCGTCTTGGGCGAATTCTCCAACAACGCCTCGGTCATCCGCGCCACCACCCAGGGCTGCGAGATGGTCTGGCTATGGCCGATCGGCAGCGCGGTGTCTTCATAAGCGCGTGTGGCCAGGGCCTCGTCGACGAACAGGTGCCGCGGCACGGTACGGATGGCGTTGAGCACGTGCTCGTCGACTATGCCTTTCTCGCGAAGCCGCTCGACCAGCCGGTCACGGACGCGTTGCGAAGTCATGCCCAGTCCTACGGCTTCCGGTTGCAGACGCAGCCGTGGCGTCATGCCGAGGCCTCGAGCGATGCGCTCAGGCCGCCGACCCAGCTGGCGACCTTTTCCAGGGCCTGGTAACGGGTCAGGTCGACGTGGATGGGAGTGATGGAAATGAAACCGGTGCGCACCGCATGGAAATCGGTGCCCGGCCCCGCGTCCTGCTCCTGGCCGGCGGGACCGATCCAGTACACCGTGCCGCCGCGCGGATCGGGCTGCGGCAGGCAGGCTTCGGAGCGATGGCGATTGCCGAGGCGGGTAACCTCGAAACCGGCCACCTCGTCCCAGGCCAGGTCGGGCACGTTGACGTTGAGGATGGTGTCGGCGGGCAGCGGGTCGGACTTCAACCGCGCCACGATTTCGACCGCGGCGCGTGCGGCTGTCGCGAAGTGGCGTGGCTTGTGGTCGGCCGTCACCAGTGACATCGCCACCGCCGGCAAGCCGAGGAAGCGCCCTTCCATCGCCGCCGACACCGTGCCCGAATA
This sequence comes from Pseudoxanthomonas sp., assembly GCA_036677285.1. GTDB lineage: Bacteria > Pseudomonadota > Gammaproteobacteria > Xanthomonadales > Xanthomonadaceae > Pseudoxanthomonas_A. The sequence goes on along the minus strand of JAKFDG010000369.1, from coordinate 5,332 downwards.
GATCACGTCGTCGCCCAGGTTGGCCGAATTGTTGATGCCGGAGACCACGATGTCCGGTTCGACCTCCAGCATGCCGGTCAGCGCCAAGTGCACGCAGTCGGTCGGCGTACCGGCGACGCGCCACGTCTGCTCATCGAGCTTCTTGATGCGGATGGGCAGGTCCAGGGTCAGCGAGTTGCTGGCGCCGGAACGGTCGCGATCGGGTGCGACCACCAGGACTTCATGGCCGGCGGCACGCAGGCCGCTAGCGAGGATTCGGATGCCGGGGGCGTCAACGCCGTCGTCGTTACTTACCAATACGCGCATGGGGTTCCTCTGTGCAGCTCCATGATACCGGAAGCGGATGACCGCCTGCCTCCTTGCGCCGGGCCATGTTCCCGCTAACCTGCCCGCATGTCATACCCCATCGATGAAGACGACGACGCCGCGCTGTTCCGCGACGCCGTGGGTCCGATCAACCCATTGCCCGAATCGTCGCCTGCGCCTGCCAAGCCGCGGCCCAAGCCCGCCGCGCGCATGGCGGAACGCGATGAAATCGATGCCCGCAGCGAATTCCGGCGCGGGCTGGCCGACCTGTCGGCGCTGGCGGCCGGCGATACGCTGAGCTACCGGCGCGATTCGGTGCCTGGAGACGTGTTCCAGCGATTGAAGCGCGGACGTTATTCGGCACAGGACGAACTGGACCTGCATGGCGCGACCATGGCGCAGGCCGAGACATTGCTGAGGCGGTTCCTGACGGAAGCACATGCCTCGGGATACGGCTGCATCCGCATCATCCACGGCAAGGGGCAGCGCATGGATGGCGAATTGCCGGTTCTGAAGAATCTTGTCGACCGCATGCTGCGGCAGCGTGCGGACATACTTGCGTTCCATTCCGCGCCGGCCGCGCAAGGCGGGACCGGCGCCGTGATGGTGCTATTGGCGCATCGTTAGCACGCACCAGCCGTCAAGCGTTTACGGCAACCGTCTATTGCGCGTTGGCTACGGTCTCGACGACGCGCTTCTTGGGCACATTGACCCAGACTACACGCGTGCCACGCTGCTTGGCGAAATGCTCCACCGTGGCAACATAGAGTTTGTCGGTCTCCATGCTTTCATGCCTGGGCGGCGCTTTTTCATAGGCGGTCCCCGTGCTGGCGCAGGACGTCAACAGCAGGAGCCCCAAAGAAACGATCGAAACGCTTAGAAAGACTTTCATGACGATCCCTCCGAAAGTAAATGCCATGGGAACTGCGGCGTCCGGGGACCGTGAATACGAGCATCTTCCAGACGTCAATTTGGCTTATACGCCGGCCATGGGTGCATGCCAGTACTGGGATTGGTTTTCCGACGAACGGTACTAGGCTCGCGAATTGTCGGCAGTTTCGCCTGCTTCCTGCAGTACGGCGGTCGCGTAACTGCCAGGCGGCAAGGTGAAGCCCAAGCGCAACATCGAGGCATCCAGCCACTCCCAGGACAAATCCTCCGCCACCAATCGGAGCGCGCGGCGCTCCTGGTCCAGTCCGGCTTTTTCCAGTCCCATGCGCAAGACACTGGCGTCGTCGCCAGCCAACGCTGCCAGTTCCGTTTCCGCACATCGCCCGCTGCTGCGCAGGTCGCCCGTTCCCCACAATGGTCCGCTGGGGTGTATGTCGAACCTGGCCAGGCGTTGCGCCAGTTCGGCGTTCCACGGCTCGGGACCGAAGACGCTGCGACTGCCCGACAGCGCCCAGACCTCGCCTTCCAGTCCCGTGTCCCAACTGCCATCGGCCACACGCGCCGCGAGCACTCGGTTGAACAGGGCCGAACGCACGGCCGACAGCAGGATCGAACGCTGGTCGCGGCGCACGCGCCGACCCGCGAACATAGACAACGCCGCTTCCACATTGCCGCCGTCGCGACCGAAGCGCTGTTCGCCGAACCAGTTGGGCAGGCCGCGTGCGGCGATCTGTGCGAGTCGTGCCTCGATGGCGTCGTGCTCGCCCTCCACTTCCCGCAGCACCAGCACGAAACGGTTGCCGGCAAGCGCCCCGCGCGGCAGCTTGCGGTTGTGCCAGGCAACATCCAGCACCCGAAGATCATCCGCTTGCAGGAGCGTGGTGTCCGGTGCAATCCGCTTGGGCAGGTGCACGCTGAAACGCTGGCGCGTCACCGCATGCCGATCCTTCATCCCGGCGTACCCGATTGCCATTTCCGGCAGTCCGGCCCATTTGGCCAGGCGTTTGGCCGCGGTGGCGGTATTCAAGCCGCGTTTCTCGAGCGTGAGCAACAGATGCTCGCCTTCGCCGCTGGCTTCGAAAGCCGCGATTTCCTCGACGAAAAAGTCTTCGGGCGTGGTGCGGATGACGGCGCTGAATACGGACTCGCCGAAGGCGCGTGGCTGCGCCTCGCTCACGACCTCACCAGCAACACGACCGCCTGCGCGGCAATGCCTTCGCCACGCCCGGTGAAGCCCAGCTGCTCGCTGGTCGTGGCCTTGATGCTGATGTCGCCCGCGGCTATGCCGAGATCGCCTGCCAGCAGGTCCCGCATCGCATCGGCATGCGGGCCGACCTTGGGCCGCTCGCAGACCACGGTGACATCGGCATTGCCTACGCGCCAGCCGCCGTTTTCGTCCAGCAACGCGTTGCAGCGACGCAGGAAGGCGCGGCTGTCGGCGCCTTTCCACTGGGGATCGGACGGTGGAAAGTGCTTGCCGATATCACCCAACGCGAGGGCGCCAAGCATTGCGTCGCACAAGGCATGGATGACTACGTCGCCATCGCTGTGGGCGAGCACGCCGCGATTGTGCGGCACGCGGATGCCGCCGAGCATGATGTGGTCGCCCTCGCCGAAGGCGTGCACGTCGAACCCCTGGCCGATGCGGATGTTCATTACCCGGAATCCTTCTGGCTCATCGCTGCGACACGATGAATTCGAACCGCGCAAGGTCCGCCGGCGTGGTGACCTTGAAGTTGTCCTCGCTGCCTTCCACCAGCAGCGGGCGTTGTCCCTGCAGCTCCATCGCCATCGATTCGTCGGTGACTTCGACGCCCGCCCTGGCTGCGGCCTCCAGCGCGCGCGACAGCTGCAGGCGCCGGAACAGCTGCGGGGTCAACGCGCGCCAAAGGTGCTGGCGCGGCTCGGTGGCATCGATGCCGCCGTCGTTGCCCGCGCGCTTCAGGGTGTCGCGCACCGGCGCGGCAAGGATTGCGCCGACCGGATCGTTGCGCCCGCGCTCAAGCAGTTGCTGCAGGTCCTCAAGGCCTAGGTTCGGCCGGGCCGCGTCGTGCACCAGCACGAAGTCGTCCGCCTTGACCGCATCCGGCAAGGCATTCAACGCCGCCAGCACCGATTGCGCCCGGGTGGGGCCGCCTGCACAGGTCAGCACTGGCTTGTCGGCAAAGGTCGTCCAGCCCGGCCAGTCCGCATCGCCTTCGGAAATCGCGACCAGCGCGCCTTCCACCGCCGGATGTGCCAACAGCGCGGCCAGCGCGTGGGCGATCAGTGGCTGGCCGGCGACCCTGAGGTACTGCTTGGGGATCTCGCCGCCGAAACGGGCGCCACGGCCGGCGGCGGGAACCACGGCCCAGATGCCAGGCATCAGGGTTGCTGCTCCGTGCCGTCATCGTCCGCAACGGGACCGCTTTCCGCACCATCGTCGATGGGCGTCGGCGCAGGTATCGTTTCCACCACGCGATAGAAGCGTTCGCCCGGCTTGATCATGCCCAGTTCGCTGCGTGCGCGTTCCTCTACCGCCGCCTCGCCTGATTTGAGGTCTTCCACTTCGGCCGCCAGTGCGTTGTTGCGTTCCTGCAGGCCGTCGTTCTCGCGCTTCTGGTGCGCCACCTGGTTCTGCAGCGCGGATACTTCGCCCCAGCTGCCATCGCTGATCCACAAGCGGTACTGCAGCCATCCCAGCAGCAGGGCCAAGGTCAGCAGCAGCCAGGCCAGGCGCCGCATCGCTTACCGCTTCAGTGAAACGAAGGCGTCGCGGCCGGCATAACGCGCGCGCTTGCCCAGCGCTTCCTCGATCCGCAGCAGCTGGTTGTACTTGGCCACGCGGTCGCTGCGGCACAGCGAACCCGTCTTGATCTGGGTCGCGGTGGTGGCCACCGCGATATCGGCGATGGTGGTGTCCTCGGTCTCGCCGGAACGGTGCGAGACGATGGCCGCGTAGTTGGCGTGGTGGGCCATGGCGATGGCTTCGAGCGTTTCGGTGAGCGTGCCGATCTGGTTGACCTTGATCAGGATCGCGTTGGCGGTGCCGGACTCGATCCCCTGCTTGAAGATCTTCGGATTGGTCACGAACAGGTCGTCGCCGACCAGCTGCACCTTGCTGCCGACGCGGTCGGTCAGCAGCTTCCAGCCGGCCCAGTCGTCCTCGGCCATTCCGTCCTCGATGGTGACGATCGGGTATTCGGCGCACCAGCCGGCGAGGAAATCGGTGAACTGTTCAGAAGTCAGGCGCTTGCCCTCGCCCATCAGGTGGTATTTGCCGTTTTCGTGGAATTCGGTGCTGGCCACGTCCAGGCCCAGCAGGATGTCCTCGCCGGCGGTGTAGCCGGCCTTGCCGATGGCTTCGAGGATGGTGTCGAGCGCTTCGACGTTGCTGCGCAGGTCGGGCGCGAAACCGCCTTCGTCGCCCACCGCCGTGCTCAGGCCGTGGCCTTTCAGCACCGACTTCAAGGCGTGGAAGATCTCGGCGCCGGCGCGCAGCGACTCGGCAAACGAGTCGAAACCGACCGGCAGCACCATGAATTCCTGCAGGTCGACGTTGTTGTCGGCATGCGCGCCGCCGTTGATGATGTTCATCATCGGCACCGGCAGGACCACGTCGTTGCCGTTGGCGAGGTGTTGCCACAGCGGCATCTTCTTCGACGCGGCCACCGCGTGGGCATTGGCCAGGGAAACGCCGAGCAGCGCGTTGGCGCCGAGGCGACCCTTGTTCTCGGTGCCATCGATGTCGATCAGGCGGCGATCCAGCCCTTCCTGGTCGATGGCATCGAAGCCCTTCAGCGCAGCGGCGATGGGGCCATTGACGTTGGCCACCGCGTTCCGCACACCTTTGCCCAGGTAGCGGGTCTTGTCGCCATCGCGCAGTTCCACCGCTTCCTTGGAACCGGTGGAGGCGCCCGAGGGCACCATGGCGCGGCCGAAGGAGCCGTCTTCCAGGGTGACTTCCGCTTCGAGGGTGGGATTGCCGCGGCTGTCGAGGATTTCGCGGGCGTGGATCTTGGTGATTGAGGTCATGGGGGAGTTGTGTCGGTCAGAGTGAGGATTCGAGGAAGCCGTTCTTCTTGGTGATGCCATCCAGCGCCATCAGCGTTTCCAGCAGCGCTTCCATCTTGCCGAGCGGCCATGCGTTGGGCCC
>JAKFDG010000368.1:0-3691 GCA_036677285.1 Pseudoxanthomonas sp. | reverse complement strand
GGTCTGGGTCCAGAACGCATCGGCCGCGGCATGCGCGCCGTCGGCGATCAAGGGCAGGACGCGGTCGCCGAAGTAATCGAACAGGGTCGCGGTCTGTTCGAAAAACAACGGCAGGTAGTACTCCACGCCGGCCGGGGCGATGCCGGACTTCAGGTCCTGGTATAGCGCGCTGCGCCGTGTGTCCACGTCGAACCGGTTGCGTAGCGTGTCAAGTGCGCGCTGCACGGCGATGTCGTCCAGCGGCACTTCGCGCCCGGGCAGCATGCGCACCGCGTCGGTCTTCTCCAGCGAGCGCTGGCTCTCCGGGTCGAAGGCGCGGATCGTGTCGATGGCGTCGTCGAGCAGTTCGATGCGCAGCGGCGCGTCGGCGCCCATCGGAAACACGTCAAGCAGGCCGCCGCGAACGGCGAAATCGCCGGGGTCCAGCACCTGCGGCACGTTGCGGTAGCCGGCGATCTCCAGGCGGCGTTTTTCCTGGTCGAAATCGAGTTGCTGTCCGACTTTCAGGTCGAAGCTGCCGCCGACCACGTGGCGCAACGGCGGCAGGCGCTGCATCAGGGTCTGCACCGGCACCACCACGATGCCGTGCTTCAGCAGGGGCAGGGTGTGCAGCGCGGCGAGGCGCTGGGAAATGATGTCCGGGTGCGGGCTGAAGCGGTCGTAGGGCAGGGTTTCCCAGTCCGGGAACGGCAACACCGGCAGAGCCTGCCCGGGACTCGATCCGGGGTCGCCGTGGGTGCCGAGCAAGGTATGCAGGTCCGCTTCCAGCTGGTGCGCGGCCTGGGTGTCGCGGGCCACGGCCAGCAGCGGGCCGTCGTGGGCCTCGGCGGCGCGGGCGATAAACCAGGCCAGCGCGGTGGGCGAGGCCGGGCCGCGCCACCAGGCACGCAGCTGGTTGCCCTGGGGCAGCGGTGGGGTGTGGAAACGCGTGGATTTCGGATCGGAGGGCATCGGCTCGCACAACAGCAGCAGCGCCGGACGCGTTCGCGCCCAGCGCAGGGAAGGGCGCGCAGTTTAGCTTGCCCCGCTGTCAGGGCCTGTCAGCAGCCAGATGCCATCCGGGCACTTGCTTCAATGCGGGCAGGCACACGCATCCGGGCAAGCCCGGATCTATAAGGCTGGAGCCCTCAGGCCTCGGCAGTCACCGGATCGATGATCGTGGTGACCTCCGACACGCGGTCGGCCGGGAATCCGCCCTGCTTGGCGTGTTCGCGGACCATCGCCTCGTTCGGTGCGATGTATACGCAATAGACCTTGTCGCCGGTGACGTAGCTCTGCAGCCACTGGATCTGCGGCCCCATGCCCTCCAGCACCGAACACGACTTCTGCGAGATGGCCTTGAGTTCGGCCGCCGACAGCTGGCCGGCGCCGGGGATTTCACGTTCGATGACGTATCTGGGCATTGCAGTGCTCCTGTGGGAGGGGTACGCCGGTCGCGTTCACGGCCGTGCTTCGAGGACCAGGTTGAAGGGCGTTTCGGTGGCGCGGCGGAAACGGCTGAAACCGCCTTCGTCGACCATGATCGAACGCAGCCGCGCTTCGCCGGCCTGCGCGCCGAGCGCGGGGCCGCGGCGGGCCAGCGACACCGGCACGCAGATCTGCGAGGACGCGCCGTAATACACGCGGCCGACCGGATTGAGGTTGTCCTCGACCTTGTCGCCGGCGAACGGCTCCACCAGCAGGCAATGGCCGTCCGGTTTCAGCGCCTGTTGCGCGTGGCGCGCGGCGCCGGCGGGGTCGCCCATGTCGTGCAGGCAATCGAAGAACGCGATCAGGTCGAAGTCGCGATCCGAATAACCGGTGGCGTCGGCGATCTCGAAGCGTGCGTTGTCCACGCCCGCGGCCGTCGCCCGCTCGTTGGCGATGCGGATCGACTCGGGGTGGTAGTCGTAGCCGATGAATTGCGATTCCGGGAACGCCTTGGCCATCAGCACGGTGCTGGCGCCGTGGCCGCAGCCGACATCGGCGACCTTGCCGTTGCGGGCGAGCTTGTCCACCACGCCGTCCAGTGCGGGCAGCCATTCGCCGAGCAGGTGCGCGTGGTAGCCGGCGCGGAAGAAACGCTCGGTGCCGTGGAACAGGCAGGGATGGTGTTCGCCCCATTCCATGCCCTCGCCGCTGCGGAAATTCTCCACCGTGCGGTCCAGCGTGTGGAACGTGTCCTCGACGATGTTGTAGGCGCCGGGCAGGTCGACCGGGCCGTTCGGATCGGCCAGGCACAGGGCCTGTTCCGCGCTCAGCGTGTAGCGGCCGTTGCCGGCGTCGTAGGAGACATAGCCACCGGCGGCCTGGTTGCCCAGCCACTCGCGGATGTAGCGTTCGTGGGTGCCGGTGCGCGCGGCCAGTTCGGCGGGCGTGGCCGGTTCATTGGCCAATGCCTTGTACAGGCCCAGCCGGTCGCCGACCAGCATCAGGCTGGCGCTGATCGCGGCGCCCAGGTCGCCGACCGCCTTGCCGAGGAAATCGTTGAGTTTTGCTTCGTCGATGTTCATGCGCTGCTCTTCGATAAGAAGCGCGGCGGTGCCTGCCGCGGGCCCCCTCAGGAGGCAACGCATTGGCGTGAAGCAGGCGGACAAGCGGATGTCGACTGTGGGAGCGACTTGAGTCGCGACGCCGATGGCGGGAACGTCCGATCGCGACTTACGTCGCTCCCACGCATTCGACTTACTCGTTCAGGTCCAGCACCACCCGTACCAGCCCCGGGGTGTCGTCCTCGCGCATGCGCTTGAAGCCGAGGGATTCGGCCAGTTGCAGCATGGGATGGTTGTGGTCCAGCACGTCGCCATACAGGCGATCCAGCTTCTTGGTCCGGGCCCATTTCACCAGCTTGCGCATCAGCACCCGGCCCAGGCCCTGGCCGGCGATGAAATGGCTGACCAGGATGGCGAATTCGGCGTCGCGGGTGCGCGGGTTGATCGACGCGCGCGCGACCGCTCCGACCAGCGCTTCGCCCGGCGGCAGGTCCTCGGCGGCGACCAGGGCGAATTCGGATTTCGGGTCGGGATGGCACAGGCGGTGCGCCATTTCCGGAGTCAGTTCCTTCAGCGCGTACAGGAACCGTTGCCGTACTTCCTCCGGGCCCAGCAGCACGAACGCGCCCTGGATGGGCTCGGCATCCTCGGGCCGGATCGGACGGATCAGCAGTTCCCGTCCGTTGGGCATGCGGAAGTGCTCTTGCCAGGGGGGAAGTCGTTTGCGGCCATTCATAGCGTCATGCTCGCATGAAAGGATCGTCGCGGGAGTGCCTGCGGCCCTGCGGCCGCAGGCAGCGTAATGCGTCGATTCAGCCCGTGGGCAGGGTTTTCGGCTTGCGCAGGCGCGAGGCCAGCATGACCACCAGCAACACCCCGATGCCGATGGCAATGCCGACGACGGCGTCGAACAACATGGAAACCAGCGTGCCGAGTGCGCCGTGCGCGTAGGGCTCGATGAAATGGTGCAGGGCGGGCAGGCCATGCACCAGGATGCTGCCGCCCACCAGGAACATGGCCGCGGTGCCGGCGATGGAGAGGAACTTCATCAGGTAAGGCGCGGCACGCAGGATGCCGGCGCCCAGGCCGCGCTTGAACCTTGCCCAGGTGCCTTCGCGCCCGTCGCGGTTGAGCGCCAGTCCCAGGTCGTCCAGTTTCACGATGCCGGCTACCAGCCCGTACACGCCGACGGTCATGATCAGCGCGATGGCCACCAGGGT
>JAKFDG010000367.1:0-1625 GCA_036677285.1 Pseudoxanthomonas sp. | reverse complement strand
TCCTTTTCCAGCGCCATCCAGTCGGACGTCGCATGGCGCGCGGCCTTGCGGCCCTTCACCGAACCGGCCATCTGGATCGCGCCGCCGAACAGCAACAGCTTCTCGGTCAGCGTGGTCTTGCCGGCATCGGGGTGGGAAATGATGGCGAAGGTGCGGCGGCGCGCGGCTTCGGTGGCGACTTCGGACATGGCGACGGCGCCCGCGCGGGCGAGTAGGGCAACAGGAAGGACGGGAATTATACCGCCTGCCGCCGGATCACCGGCTGCTGGGGAATTTCAGCTCGCCCAAAGTCCCGAACATGCGGAACGGGATCGACTCCAGATGCATCCCGCGATTGGCCTGGATGACGAAGTGCAGGTGCGGCGCCGTGCTGAAGCCGGTGTTGCCGGACAGGCCGATGCGCTGGCCCTTGCGCACGCGCTGGCCGGTGCGCACCTGCACGCCTTCGGGCTGCAGGTGGGCGTACACCGCCATGCTGCCGTCTTCGTGGACGATGCGGATGAAATTGGCGCGGCCGCCGTACTTCTCGCGGTTCAGGCCGGCCTTGTCGAAATCCGATTCGACCTGCATCACCACGCCTTCGCGCACCGACACGATCGGCGTGCCCTCGGGCAAGGCGAAATCCACGGCGTAGCGGTTCTGCGGATCGTTGTGGCTGAAGCTGCCGCCCGGCCCCTGGTCCACGCGCACACGTGCATAGTCGAAGGGCAGGCGGTAATCGTAGTCCACCGGCGCAGCGGCGGGATCCCCGGGCAGGCCATCGAGCATGAGTTCGAAATCGCCGCCGCGGAGCGGGTCGGCCATGGCGATGCTGGCGACCAGCACGCTGCTGCGCGCGGGCACCGTGGCGCTGGCAGGCAAGGCAGGCGTACCCAGCACGTTCTTGTTGCGCTTGAAGCGCAGCATCACTTCCACCGGGCCGTGCAGCAGGTTGTCGGCCCAGGCCTGGTAGCGGGCGCCCTGGTTTTCCAGACGCAAGCGCACCAGCGCGCCGGGCGGGTTGCGGAAGCGCATGACATTGACGTCGCTGGCCGGCAATTCGTCCGCTTCCGGCGGTCGGTCACCGTACTGGGTCACCCCGTAACGGTTCTTCCAACTGTACATGCGCGCCGCGTCCGCGGTCGGCGTGCCCAGCAGCACCGCGCCCACCAACAAGCCACCTAGCCAGGGCCTTCCCACGCTCATTTCATGCAGCTATCCGAAAGCCCCAGGGCCCGCGCGATATCGCGCAGGTCGAATGCGACGACCGCCTTGTCATCGTGCAGCGCGAACAGCGCCCCGGCGGGGAAGCGCGGCAGGCCTGCCGCGTAAAGTACCTGGCCATCGGTGTTGGCCACCACTTCGCCGGAGAACGTCTTCAGCGGTTGCAGGCTGGCGCGGTCGAAGATGCGGAATACGGTCGGCCCCAACTGGTCCACCGCGACCCAGTAACCCTCGCCGGCATCGCAGGCCCACAGGGCCACGCCTTCGGCATCGGCGTCGAACAGGGGCAGGCTGCGGGCGCGATACAGTCCATCCAGGGTGTAGTCGCGCAGGGTGGAGCCCACGCGCCGGTCTTCCTCGGCGATCAGCAGGCGGTCATGTGCCGCGTCGCCGGCGATCGATTCCACCATGCGCAGGGCGCC
>JAKFDG010000366.1:0-4634 GCA_036677285.1 Pseudoxanthomonas sp. | reverse complement strand
CCGGCGCGACCGACCTTGACCGCCAGTTCCGCGGTGCGGTTCACGTAGCCCCATTCGTTGTCGTACCACGCATAGATCTTCACCTGGGTGCCGTTGATCACCCGGGTGGACAGCGCGTCGACGATGCTGGATCGCGGATCGGTCTTGTAGTCGATCGACACCAGCGGGCGCTCCTCGTAACCCAGGATGCCCAGCAGCGGGCCGCTTTCCGACGCGGCGCGCAGCAGTTCATTGACTTCTTCCACCGTGGTCGCGCGCTCCACTTCGAACACGCAGTCGGTCAGCGAAGCATTGGTCAGCGGAACGCGTACCGCGATACCGTCGAGGCGGCCTTTCAGCTCCGGGAAGATCTCGGCGATGGCGGTGGCCGATCCGGTCGAAGTCGGGATCAGGCTGCTGCCGCAGGAACGCGCCCGGCGCAGGTCCTTGTGCGCCGCATCGACGATCGTCTGGGTGTTGGTCAGCGAGTGGATGGTGGTGATGCTGCCGTGGCGGATGCCCAGCCCTTCATGGATCACCTTGACCACCGGCGCCAGGCAATTGGTGGTGCACGAAGCCGCGGTGACGATGCGATGCACGGCCGGATCGAACAGGTGGTCGTTGACGCCGACCACGGTATCCAGCACGCCCTTCTCCTTCACCGGCGCGGTCACCAGCACGCGGCCCACGCCCTGGTCCAGGTAGGGCTGCAGTTGCGCGGACTTGCGGAACTTGCCGGAGGCTTCGATCACCACGTCGCAGCCGGACCAGTCGGTGTCGGCGATTTCCCTGTTGCGGGTCACCGGAATGCGGCGTCCATCGATCAGCAGTTCATCGCCATCGTGGCGCGCTTCGTGGTCCCAGCGGCCATGCACGGAGTCGAAGTTGAGCAGATGGGCCAGCGTCGCCGCATCGGTGGCCGGATCGTTGATGCGGACGAAATCCAGTGCGGAGTTCTCCCACGCCGCGCGCAGCGTGAGCCTGCCCATGCGGCCGAAGCCGTTGATGCCGGTCTTGATGGTCATGTGTCCTCACTTGGGTTCGAAGGGATGGCGGTGCGGGATCAGGCCTTGCGCTTGTCCGTTGCTTTCCTGTCCGCCGGTTTGCATGCCGATGCATCGCCTGCGCAACAGTTCTCGGTCAGGTAATCGACCAGACCCTGCATGACCCCGAAATTTGCGCGGTAGGTGATGCTGCGGCCGACCTGGTCGGCATCGATCAGGCCCGCATGCGCCAGGGCCTTCAGGTGGAAAGACAAGGTGGACGCACTCATCCCGAGCCGGCCGATCATTTCACCCGGGGTGGATCCCGACGGGCCCAGCTGTACCAGGTGGCGGAATACGACAAGGCGGGATTTCTGCGCAAGCGCGGCAAGGCTGGTGACAGCGACGTCTATTTTCATAATTCCATGATAATGGAATTATTTCATCTGGCAACCCCGCTGTCTGATCTCGCGCAATACCTCCCTGGTGAATCAACGGCGCCGGGGACTGGGGGAGGATTGCTGCGCGAATCGAGCGAGGCGCAGTCGCTAAAAACTGTCACGACAACGAAATAAGACAGCTTTGTCACAATAACGCAAAGTTCACGCCCTAGTCTGCGCGGCGTCTCCTCCCATCGCCCGAAGGGCCATCCCATGAAACTGTCGCGCTCCACTCTCTCTCTAGCTTTGCTGGCCGCGCTGGCCGCCCCGGCTGCCCATGCCGAAATCGCCATCGACGTGATCGGCGGCTCCGAAATCAGCCTCGAAGGCCTGGTCCAGGCGGATGGCAACTGGTTCGACAACGACCTTGCCGACCTCAATGGCGTCGGCATCAATGGCGACGACAGCGAATTCGAGCTGCGCCGCGCGGAAATCGTGCTGAAAGGCAAAGGCCCCAACAATTTCGAATGGGTGCTTGGCTACGACGCCAAGGCCGACAAATTCCTCGACACCAATATCAAGTACAAGATCGGCGGCGACAGCAACCACTACCTGATCGTCGGGCAGTACAAGCAGCCGAACAGCCTGGAAGAACTTTCCAGCACCAAGAACAACGACTTCATCTCGAAGGCTACGGTCACCAATACCTACGCAGTGGCGCGCCGCCTCGGCGCCGCCTACAGCTACGGGACCAGTGACTGGAGCGTCACCGCGAGCTATTTCGGGCGCGAACTCACCCGCAACCTTGCGCACGGCCCGGGTTATGGCCTGCGCGGCGCATGGGCTCCGATCAACGAGAAGGGCAACATCCTGCACCTGGGTCTGGCCTACGTTAACTACGACACGCCCGCCGATACCTTCCGCGTGCGTGCGCGTCCGAATGCAGACCTGGCGACGGTGCGGCTGGTCGATGGCGGCAACATGACCAATACCGACCGCATCGCCACGACCAGCGTCGAAGGCGCGTGGGTGCATGGTCCGTTCAAGGTGCAAGGCGAGTACTACACCAGCGACGTCCAGCGTTACGGCGCGGGCATCGGCGACTACACCAGCACCGGCGGCTATGTCAGCGGCTTGTGGAATATCACTGGCGAAACCTGGGGCTACAAGGGTGGCGTCATCACCACCCCCGGCCCGGATGAACCGGCCAGCGGCATGTGGCAACTCGGCCTGCGCTACGACACCATCGACCTCAACGACGGCAACGTCCTGGGCGGCGACATGGATATCGTGACTGCCGGCGTGAACTGGTACTGGCGCTCCAACTTCAAGTTCATGGTCAATTACGTCGCCGTCGCCAGCGAGCGCAGAGGCCTTGGCGACGACCCGAACATTCTCGAAGCCCGCGCGCAGTTCTTCTGGTAATAAACGTCCCTGTACAAGGGACCCATCCAAGCGCGGCGCGAGCCGCGCTTTTTTTTGACGGCCATTACAGAAAACCGTCGCCAGCAGCGTCTTTTTTCTGTCGCATTCACGACATGCCGCTGTCACTGAAATGTCGTGGAATGCCCTCCAGCGGTTCCAACCCGTGTCAATCCACCTCCTAGGAGCTACCTCCGTGTTCAACTCCCTCAAATCCCGCGTCACGGTGCTGGCGCTCGCCGCCATGCTTTCGACCGGCGCAATCGCAGCCGACATCACCGGCGCCGGCGCCACCTTCATCTACCCGCTGCTGTCGAAGTGGTCCGCCGACTACAACAAGGCGACCGGCGTGAAGATCAATTACCAGTCCATCGGCTCGGGCGGCGGCATTGCCCAGATCAAGGCGGCCACCGTCGATTTCGGTTCTTCCGACAAGCCGCTGCCGCCGGATGAGCTCGCCAAGAGCGGCCTGGCGCAATTCCCGTCGGCTATCGGCGGCGTGGTGCCGGTCGTGAACGTGCAAGGCGTCGCTTCCGGCGCGATGAAACTGGATGGCGAGCTGGTGGCCGATATCTTCCTCGGCAAGGTCAAGATGTGGAACGATCCGCGCATCGTCGCCTTGAACGGCGGCCTGCAGCTGCCCAACGCCAAGATCACCGTCGTGCACCGCTCGGATGGTTCGGGCACCACCTTCAACTGGGTGAACTACCTGTCCAAGGTCAGCGGCGAATGGAAATCGAAGGTCGGCGAAGGCACCTCGGTGCAATGGCCGGTCGGCATCGGCGGCAAGGGTAACGAAGGCGTCGCCGCCTACGTCAAGCAGATCAAGGGTGGCATCGGTTACGTCGAGCTTTCCTATGCCCTGCAGAACAAGATGTCGTATGCCCGCATGAAGAACGCCGCCGGCAACTTCGTGCTTCCCAGCGACGAAAGCTTCCAGGCCGCCGCCGCCAGTGCCGACTGGGCCAGTTCCAAGGATTTCTACCTGGTCATGACCAATGCTCCGGGCGAAAACTCCTGGCCGGTCGCAGCCACCAATTTCATCATCATGTACAAGCAGCCCAAGGACGCCGCTCGCTCCAAGGCTGCGATCGACTTCTTCCGTTGGGCCTACGCCAATGGCGACGCACAGGCCAAGTCCCTGGACTACGTGCCGCTGCCGGATCCGCTGGTGCAGCAGGTCGAAGCCTACTGGGCACAGAACCTGAAGAACTGAACGACGGGTCTCTCTCCCCCAAGGTCGTTCCGGGCGCGGGCCGAAAGGTCCGCGCTTTTTTTGTTGTTGCTTTGCCCCCTTTGGAAAAGGGGGCCACGGGGGATTTGCCTTTGATCTTGCTTTGGTGGAGCGAGAGCAAGAGCCAATCCCCCTCAATCCCCCTTTTCCAAAGGGGGAAGCTGAACCCCCTGTCATTCCCCTGTAACAAAAACATCATTTCATAGGGTGACCTGGCTTTCGGGCCAGCACCGCTTTCCACAATTCCCTGGAGTCCTCCATGAAATCGTCATCGGCCCGCCTTGCCGCCCTTTCCTTCGCTGTAGCCCTGGCCCTGTCCGCCTGCAAGCAGGGCAACGAGGCACCCCCCGCCGCCGATGCCGGCGCCCCGCTGCCGGGCGCCGCCGCGCCGGCAGGCGACAAGATCACCGCCGAGATCACCGGCGCCGGCGCCACCTTCATCTATCCGCTGCTGTCGCGCTGGTCGGCTGACTACAACAAGGAAACGGGGGCCAAGATCAATTACCAGTCCATCGGTTCCGGCGGCGGCATCGCCCAGATCAAGGCAGCTACCGTCGATTTCGGCTCCTCCGACAAACCTTTGCCATCCGAAGAACTGGCGCAGGCGGGCTTGGCCCAGTTTCCCTCCGCCATCGG
>JAKFDG010000365.1:0-3308 GCA_036677285.1 Pseudoxanthomonas sp. | reverse complement strand
TTCTCCGACATGCGCGTGACCTGCTCGTCTATATCGCACTGGGTGGCGCTCTGCACGCCCTGGTGCTTGAGCACCTCGCGCAGCGTGCCGCAGTCGCCGCCGCCGATGATCACCACGCGCTTCGGATCGGCGTGGGTGTACAGCGCCGGGTGCGAGATCATCTCGTGGTAGAAGAAGTTGTCGCGCGTGGTCAGCATGACCGCGCCGTCGATCAGCATCAGGTTGCCCCAGTCGGTGGTGCCGAAGATCTCGATCTTCTGGAACGGCGACTGCACCTCGTCAAGCTTGCCGGTGGTGCGGAAGCCGATGGCCGAGCCGGTGGGCTGGAAGTGCTCGATGTACCAGGTGTCGTTGTTCGTCATCGCCGGGGCTCAGCGGTCAGGGGGCGCGAATTGTACCGGATGCCGCGTTACAGCCCGGCTGCGATGGCTTAGCATCCCTCGGGAGCGGTAGGGGAGCATTGAATGCAATCAGCGCAAGCGCGGCGACAACTGGTCGAGCGACTGGAACGCGAGGCCGAGCAAGCACCTGGCCGCTATCTGTTGAAACTGGCCCTGCTGGCCGCACTGGGCTATGCGGTGCTGGTGGTGACGCTGCTGGCCACGCTCGGCGTGCTGGCTTTCCTCCTCTTGTACCTGCTGGTGGTGCGGCCATCGATCGATCCCTACATGGCCCTGCCCATCATCATCCTGGGCATGGCCGGTACCGTCGTGCTGCGCGCGCTGTGGATCCGCTTCGAGCCGCCCGAGGGTCACGATCTGCAACCGGACGAAGCGCCCGAGCTGCGTGCCGAGGTGGAGCGCGTGCGCAAGGCGGTGGGCGCCGCGCCGCTGCACGGCATCGTCATCAATCGCGAACTCAATGCCGCGGCCGCGTATGTTCCCCGGGGACTGGGCCTGTGGGGGCAACGCCATTATCTGATCCTGGGCCTGCCGCTATTGCAGGCGCTGGACCGGCGCGAACTGGCGGCGGTGGTCGCGCATGAGTTCGGCCATTTCCACGGCGGCCACGGAGATTTCGGCGGCTGGATCTACCGGCTCCGCCTCAGCTGGCACCGCCTGCTGGACGGCATGGTAGGCGGCGGCTTCTGGGGCGGGCAGTTGCTGTGGGTGTTCTTCCGCTGGTACGCCCCGTATTTCGATGCCTACAGCCAGGTGCTGGCGCGACGCCAGGAATACGCGGCCGATGCCATTGCCGCGCAGGTCGCCGGGGCCGACGCCATGGCCAGCGCATTGGTGCGGATGGAATTGGCGTCGGACTGGATGCTGGGAGATTTCTGGCCCGAGGTGCGGCAATCCGCGCGCAGCCAGTCGTATCCGCCCATCGCCGTGCACACGCAACTGGCGGAAAAACTCCCACGGGCGCTGAGCAGGGACGCGCGCCTGCCTGCGGGTGTGCTGGCCCGACAGACCGCGCCGGAAGACACCCATCCGACGCTGCAAAAGCGGGTGGCGGCTTTGCAGGCAGCACCGCAGCAGCTTGATGGCGAAGCGATGCCCGCCGCCGCCCTGCTGGGCGACCTCGACGCACGCCTCCAACAGCAATTCAGCCTGGAATGGCGCAAGGCGGAAGAATCCGACTGGAAGACGCGCCATAACGACATGCTCCGCGAGCGTGCCCGTCTAGCCGAGCTCCAAGCCCATCCCACGCATACGCCTGCCGAGGCCTTGGAACTGGCCTGCCTGTCCGAAGACCACCAGCCCGGTGTCGATGCCCTGCCGCTGTACCAGGCCGCGCTGCTGCGCGCGCCGTCCCACGGCAACGGCCACTTCCGGCTTGGCGCATTGCTGCTCAAGCGCGGCCACCAGGACGAAGGCGTGCAGCACCTGCAGCGGGCGATGGAGCTTGATCCGACGCTGGTGTTCCCGTCGTTGCGTGCGCTCGACGTCCATGCACGCGCGCAGCCGGAACAATCGCCGCTGCACGGTATCGTCGATAACCTGCATGCGCGCTACGCGGCCAATGCCGGGCAAGCGCAGGGCGGTGGCGCCGAAGCGCTTCAGCCCCATGCGCTGGACACCGATCAATTGCGCGCTCTGGCACGGACACTGCGTGGCCACGACAAGGTCCGCAAGGCCTGGGTGGTGCGCCGACCGCTCTCCGGCACGGAAGTGATGCCGCACTACCTGGTGCTGTTGGACTGGGCCGGGTCGGTAGCCAGCGAGTCCGGCGCGCTGCCACGCATCGCTTCGCAGCTGCAGTTGCCGGGAAGTTGCAGCGTGCTTGGCGCATCCAGCGACGCTGTGCGGGCGCGTGCGATCCGGAGCAGTGCAGGCGAGCCGGCTTACCAGCGCCCGTAACCGAGGCGAGACAACGACGGCGTTAGAATGCGCGTCCGTTTTCTCCGACAGAGACTGCCCCATGTCCACCTGGTCCCTCGACCAAGCCCGCAAGACCTATTCCATCCCGCATTGGGCGGAAGGGTATTTCGACGTGGATGCGGCCGGGCATGTGGTGGTCAGCCCCAAAGGCGGGCAGGGCAAGGCGATCTCGCTGCCCGAGATCGTCGACAGCGCGCGCGCCAATGGCGCCCGCATGCCGCTGCTGGTGCGCTTCCCCGACATCCTCGGCGATCGCCTGGGCAAGCTGCAGGCGGCGTTCGCCCAAGCCCAGGCCGAGTGGGAATACGCCGGCGGCTACACCGCGGTCTATCCGATCAAGGTCAACCAGCATCGCGGCGTGGCCGGCACCCTGGCCTCGCACCACGGCGAAGGCTTCGGCCTGGAGGCCGGCAGCAAGCCGGAGCTGATGGCGGTGCTGGCGCTGTCGCGACCGGGGGGGCTGATCGTCTGCAACGGCTACAAGGACCGCGAATACATCCGCCTGGCCCTGATCGGCCGCAAGCTGGGCCTGCAGACCTTCATCGTTATCGAGAAGCCGTCCGAACTGGCGCTGGTGATTGAAGAGGCCAAGGCGCTGGGCGTGAAGCCGGGTCTCGGCGTGCGCATGCGCCTGGCATCATTGGGCGCAGGCAAGTGGCAGAACAGCGGCGGCGACAAGGCCAAGTTCGGCCTGTCCCCGCGCCAGGTGCTGGACCTGTGGAAGTCGCTGCGCGATGCCGGCCTGCAGGACACGCTGGGCCTGCTGCATTTCCACATGGGCTCGCAGATCTCCAACGTGCGCGACATCGCCAACGGCATGCGCGAGGCCACGCGCTATTTCGTGGAACTGTCCAAGCTCGGCGCGACCATCAGCCACGTCGATGTCGGCGGCGGCCTCGGCATCGACTATGAAGGCACGCGCTCGCGCAGCTACTGCTCGATCAACTACGGGCTCAACCAGTACGCCTCCAACATCGTGCAGCCGCT
>JAKFDG010000364.1:0-1712 GCA_036677285.1 Pseudoxanthomonas sp. | reverse complement strand
CGGGCGGTTTCACCGACAGGACTTTGGCAAGGGCCTTGTCGCCGAGCGGCCACGGACCCCACAGCTGGCGCACCACGCGGTCATGGCGCAGGGTCGCGCCGGCGTTCTCGCCGGCGGTGACCTCGCTGGTCTGGGCATCGACGTATTGCGCAAGCCAGACCTGTGCGGTGCCGCTGACGCCTTGCGAGCGCATCGCGCCGAGGCGCAGCTCGAGGCGCTCTCCCTGTCCGCGCAACTGCAGCGCCAGTCCCGCCTTGGCGATGACGCGAGCATCCGCCAGCGTGCGGGCGAAATCCTCATCCTTCCGCCATGGCGCATTGACCTCGCTGCCGACCATCACCTGCGGCGTGTACACCACCGATCCGCCGTTCGCCGAAACGCGATCTTGTTGGCGCCGGGTATGCGCCGGCGAAGCGAACTTGTCCTTCCACCCCAGGTGGTCCCAGTAATCCACATGGAAGCTGAGCCAGTGGGCGCCGGCCTTCGTGCGCTGCCGCGAGAACCAGCGGTCCGCCGGCGGACAGCTGCTGCAGCCTTCCGAGGTGTACAGCTCCACCAGCGGCACCACCTGGCCGCCGCTGCGCACCGTGCATATTTCGGCACCGTGTGCGTTTCCGGCCATGGCCAGCGCCGACCCACCGATCAGTAATGCGAGCAGCCGCATGCGATGCACCCACGATAAGTACCCATCCCGCAAGAGTAGGCCACAGGGCATGAAGGTTCGCGCAAGCGCGGTCATGGCAAGGCCTGATTCAAGTGGTCCATAGCGTCAGCGGCAGCAGCGCGAACCGGTAACCCATGAAGATCAGGGCGACGGCGACCGCCAGCAGCGCCGCCTGGACGAGACGCATCGCGCGCCGCGCCTGGTAGACCTCGCCGATGGCCACGTAGAGGTAGACCGCGCACGCGAGCAGCAATACCGCCGACAGCACGTGGTCGAAAGTGGTCGACGCCAGCCCTACGCCGTGCAGCAACCGCTCCGCCATCGCCGCCACCGACCCCGCGCACAACACCAGCAGCAGGAACGTATAGAAGTGCAGCGCGAACACGGCATGCGCCACCCATGGCTGGCGCTTCCTCAGGAACAGGATCGCCAACACCAGCATCAGCGGCACCGTCATGAAGATGATCAGCGACTTGGCGTGGGTGGCGATGGCCTGGTCGAACACCGGCGCGTACTCGGCGAAGGTCAGCTGCGCGGCGTCGAGGTGCCGCGCGAGCAACGATTGCGCCAGCGCGCTCCAGTCCTGCTGGTGCAGGTGCGACTCCAGCGGCGTGGAAAAGGTCCGGGCCCCAGTGAACGACTGAAGCGCGAAGAACATGACGTTGGCGACCAGGAACAGCTGGAACGGGCCGAGGTACGGTTTACGCCGACCCTGCAGGTAGGCCAGGGTCAGCACGCCCGGGCGTATCGCCACTTCACGGAAGCTGCGGGCCACGCGCCCGTCGACGCTGCTGACGGCGTGCGCCGCCTGCTTCAACAGGCTGCGCAGGCTGAGGTCGCGCGGCAATTGCAATTGCTTCTCGCCGCAGGTCGGGCAATGCGGCGTGGACACCACTACACGGCAAGTCGGACAGGTCCATGGCATGGCGCTCATCGTGGTCCCCGTGGCCGTGGCATGTCCCCGATGCTACGCCTGCGCCGCTCTCCCCGCCGGATCAGTGCCATGCCTTCCAGCACCCGGCGCGCAGCGGCGACACCGTCGTGGTGG
>JAKFDG010000363.1:0-7094 GCA_036677285.1 Pseudoxanthomonas sp. | reverse complement strand
CAAGCTGATCGCGGCGATGGGCGAAGGCATCGCGGTGGAGGGAACCACGCTGCGCGTCACCACCAGCATCGGCATCGCGTTCTCGATGCACCCGGCCGTGGCCAAGACGCTCACCGCCGCCGCGGACGCGGCGTTGTACGCCGCCAAGAGGACCGGGCGCAACGCCTGGCAGTTGTTCATTACGGACGACCCCGCAAATCCCGACCCGCACGCGGCGACACCGCCTCCGGCAGCCCCGTAATCGGGGTGGCGATCAGCAACCCCCGCAATCCCCGGGTTTTTCCTTGCGAATGCGGCGCGACCCCAAGCCCGGGTTGTGGAAAATCAGGTGGCCAGAAACTCACGGACTGCGTACTCGCGTTGGAACAGGGCGATGAGCACAGGCACCGGGGCCCGGAGTGCGGCGGCCCTGGGAATCGGGGTCGGAGCGCTTTCCTGAAAAGGCATCCTGCACCCGTTCGTCGACCCCGTTCTTCCACGCAGAGCAACCCGGTCCCGTATTGATACTCTGACGGCCCCGGTTTCCATGAGGTCTTCCGATGAGAACGAACGGCGGGATGGCACGGTCCCTCAGGCTGGTCCTGGCGGTGCTGCTGCCCGTCCTGGCGGCAGGGGCCAATGCGGCGCAGGAGACTTTGCGTTTCGAGATAGAGGGACAGTCGCGCAGCGTGCTGCTGTTCGTCCCCGACGGCGCGGGTGTGGAGCCGAGGCCGTTGGTGGTGGTGTTTCATGGGCGCGGCGACGACAGTGCGCCGTTCGCGCGCGCAGTGGAGCTGCACAAGGACTGGCCGGAGGCGATCGTCGCGTATCCCAGGGGCGAAACCCCGGAGTCCTCGTCGATGCGCGGGTGGCAGTACCGGGCCGGCCAGTTTGGCGATCGCGATCTGCAGCTGGTCGACAGGTTGCTGGACGAAATCGCGAGGCGTTACCGCACCCGGCCGGAAACCACCTACGCGGCGGGGTTCTCGAACGGTGGCCACTTCGTGTTCTTGCTGCTCGCCGAGCGCCCCGATGCCTTCGCGTCGTTCGCGGTGATCGGCGCGGTCCAGCCGGATTTCGCGAACGATTCGGCACCCAGGCCCCTCCTGTACCTGTTCGGTCGCCGTGAAGATCGCGCCTACAAGGATGATTGGGCGAAGACCGTCGAGGCGCTGACGCGCCACAACCGCACGCACGGGCCACTCGCGGACTTCCTGAGCTGCTGCAAGCTGCACTCACCGGGCGCAGGTGGCGCGCCGCTGGTTTTCGGTCTTTACAATGCGGGCCATATCTGGCCCGCGCAGGGCAACGAGTGGGTGGTGGAGTTCTTCACGCATTCCTGGACGCCATCCGCCGGCGGCAGGAGCGAACCTTGATCGGCGCAAGCGGATCCACCTCCGCAGGATGGCGCGCGCACAACCCGCTTACGGCTTCGCCGCCGCACCCGGCCCGAGCAGATCGAGCACCGCCACGGTCATCGCCTCGGTGCCCAGGCGCACCGACGGTTCGGGATCGATCTTGAACAACGGCGAGTGGTGCCCCGACACCGGCGGTCCACCGGCCTTGGCGGCATCGAAGGCGGTTTGCGGGGTGCCGCCGACGCTGAAGTAGAAACCGGGTACGCCGAGTTCCGGCTGCACGAAGTAGGCGAAGTCCTCCGCGCCCATGCCGGTGCGCGGCGGCGACTTCAGCACTTCCGCGCCGAAGGCCGCGATCAGCGCGGTGCGCATGCGCGCGGTGAGCGCGGCGTCGTTGAGGGTGACCGGGGTCGCTTCGATCGACACCTTCACTTCCGGCAGCCGGTCCTCCGGCATGCCGTTCATGCGCCCGACGTTTTGCGCGATGCGCTTGATCCCGTCCAGCAATACCTTGCGCACGGCCTCGTCGTCCGAACGCACGGTGAGTTGCAGCTCGGCGCGGTTGGAGATGATGTTGTGCTTGGCCCCGGCATGGAACGCACCGACGGTGACCACGCCCGGGGTCAGCGGCGAGATCTCGCGGCTGACCAGGGTCTGCAACGCCAGCACGATTTCCGCGCCCATCACGATCGGGTCCTTGCCCTGGTGCGGATACGCGCCATGCGAACCGACGCCATGGATGGTGATGTCGATGCTGTCCGAGGACGAGCCGACGATGCCCGGATCGGCGGTGATCGTGCCCGTCGGCGTCTCGGCGTCGACGTGGAACGCCAGGGCGTAGTCGGGCTTGGGGAAGCGCGCGTACAGGCCGTCCTCCAGCATCATCCGCGCGCCGCCGATGCGCTCTTCCGCCGGTTGCACCACGAACACCACGGTCCCGCGCCACGCGTCCTTCATCGCCGCCAGGCGGGTGGCGGTGCCGATGAGCGAGGTGATGTGCACGTCATGGCCGCAGGCGTGCATGACCGGCGACTCCTTCCCGTCGATACCGGTCTGCACCACGGTGGAGGCATTGGCCAGGCCGCTGGCTTCCTTCAATGGCAATCCGTCCATGTCGGCGCGGACCAGCACGGTGGGACCGTCGCCGTTCTTCATCACCCCGACCACGCCGGTGCCGCCGACCTTCTCGGTGACCTCGATGCCGGGGATCGCGCGCAGTTCCTTGGCCATGCGCGCGGCGGTCGCGGTTTCCTTGTAGGACAACTCGGGATGGCGATGGAACCAGTCGAACAACGCGCCCAGCCGCTGGTCGTAATCGGCCTTCACCGCGGGGGCGAAATCGGGCGCGGCCAGGGCCGGGGAAGCGACGAATGCGGCGAGGCACAGCAAGGGACGCAGGCGCATGGCGGGATTCTCGAAAGTGGACGGTGCAGTGTAGGCGGAACCAGACGCTCCCCTGCTACGGCTCTCCGGCGCGAAGCACGATCGCCGATCAGGTCATCGATTGAAGCCCTGGTCCCTCAGCACATCGCGAATCTTCAGGGCCAATTGCTCGACCGTGAAAGGTTTGGTCAGGAAGGCGATCCCGGTGTCGAGCACGCCGTTGTGCACGACCGCATTGCGGGTATAGCCGGTGGTGAAAAGAACCCTCATCTCCGGCCTGACGGTCCTGGCATGGTCGGCCAGCACCCTGCCGGTCATGCCGGGCATGACGATGTCGGTGAAAAGAAGGTCGATATGCGATTGACCCTGAATAAGCTCGAGCGCCTGGTCGCCATTGGCGGCCTGGATGACGCTGTAGCCCAACTCCTTGAGCGCAGCGACCGTCATCTGCCGCACCTGGGCCTCGTCCTCGACGACGAGGATCAGTTGTTCCGGCCGGCCGTGGGGAATGTGGCTGGCCGCGACGACGCCCTTTTCCGGCGCGGCCTGGCCCAGGTGCCGGGGCAGGTAGATTTTTACCGTCGTGCCCTGGCCGATCTCGGAATAGATCTTGAGGTGTCCTCCGGATTGCCTGACGTAGCCGAACACCTGGCTGAGTCCGAGG
Source organism: Pseudoxanthomonas sp. (assembly GCA_036677285.1). Lineage (GTDB taxonomy): Bacteria > Pseudomonadota > Gammaproteobacteria > Xanthomonadales > Xanthomonadaceae > Pseudoxanthomonas_A. Next base: position 3,710 of record JAKFDG010000363.1, on the reverse strand, counting down.
CCGGTCCCCTTGCCGACGTCCTTCGTCGTATAGAACGGCTCGGACGCACGCCCGACCACTTCCGGTGGCATTCCGGTGCCCGAATCGCTGACCGCGATCATCACGTACTGGCCCGGCGTGACCTCGTCATTGGATATGGCATAGCGGTCGTCCAGATCGACGTTCGCGGTTTCCACCGTGAGCTTGCCGCCGTCCGGCATCGCGTCGCGGGCGTTCACGGCCAGGTTCAGCACGGCATCTTCCAGTTGCGCAGGATCGGCGAAGCAAGGCCACAAGCCGCCCGCGAGGACGGTTTCGATCCGGACCTGCTCGCCAATCGTCCGCCGCAGCATCTCGGACATGCCACTCACCAGCTTGTTGGCATCGATTGCCTGCGGTGCCAGCGGCAGCTGGCGCGAGTAGGCGAGCAGCCGGGCCGTCAGTACCGCCGCCCGTTGCGCGCCATCGATCGCATGGTCTATGCACGCTTCGACCTTGGGGTGCTCCTTGCCTGACAGTTTCATCTTGGCCACGTCGAGCGAGCCGATCACCACGCCCAGCATGTTGTTGAAGTCATGGGCTATGCCGCCGGAAAGCTGGCCGATGGACTCCATCTTCTGCAGGTGGCGCACCTTGTCTTCGGCGGCAATGCGCTCGGCCGCTTCGCGCTCCACCATGGCCGCGCGCTCCAATACCTTGGCCTCGAGCGTCGTGTTGAGGTCCTCCAGTGCCAACCGCAAACGCTCCTGTCCCTGGTACGCGGCCACCATGCCGTGGACCAGGCCGACCATGGTCAAGGTGCTGAAGTAGTAGAACGCCATGGCGATCCATCCGGACGGCCAGGCCAGGGAAAAGCCTGGTCCGGATCCATCGAGAAAGTACAGCGCCAGCAGGCCTGACAGCAGGGCAGCCAGCAGGCCCGGACCCAGGCCGCCCAGCAGTGCACTGAGGAAAACGGCGACGAAGAAGGTCAGGAACGGGTATCCGGAAAGGCTGCTGTCCAACTGGAACCTGATCCACAACGCGATAAAGCTGAGCGCTATCGCGAGTGCGTATCCCAGCACCTTCATGCGCCGCATCGGCTCAGTGGCAGCCAGCAAATTCATTGCGCCCCCGGGGCAAATGCACGTGCACCAGCATCGCAGGAGCTTTCGGTGGGCTCAACTGGAGTCGGCGGTTCCTTCCTGAAGCGATCGGGCTGCCCGTGCGTAGCACTTCCCGTCACGCGGGCAGGGTTATCGTGATGGCCATGGATCCGAACCACACCATGGTGAGGGAGCAGCTGGACCGCCTCGACGAGATGCTGTCGTTGACGACCAAGGGCGACCAGCGCGCCGCGTACTACCTGGGGTGCCAATTCCTGATTGGCCTGTCGATGGATCCTGCACTGTCCAACTTCACTGCGGGGCGTATGCGCGAGATCAGGGCCAAGTACGGTTTGGCCTAGGCGTCGTGCAATTCCACGGGTAGTGGCCATCGGAGTCATCAATCGCGTCCGCTCCTTCAAACGTGTTGGCTGCCCGGCCGGACAGCGAAAAGCCCCGAGGAATTCCTTGGGGCTTTCCGGAGGCCTCCCCAGGTTTCGCCGAGGGCTCGATGCGCACTCCAGCATCCTCACCATGGGTTATGAGAATGTGAGATCGGTGCCCAGGAACATAGGTGGGCCCCAGCCCACCCTCGCCCTGCACCCGATTGCATTGGCGTCGGAACGAACAACGGTGGGCTTGAGCCCCTTGTGGGCGCTAAGAGCTTTCGTTCGGAGTCAACGCCGCCCCGTCCCGGGCAAGTCGCCGATGCAACAGGTACACGGCCAGCAGGCTGGTGCCGATGCCCAACGCGGCCAATGCCAGCAGCCAGCCGCCCTGGCGCTGGATGATGTTTTCGCCCAGCAATACGGTGCCGACGGCGAAGGGCAACTCCACCAGCGCAAGCGCCGCCAGGTAGGTGCGGAAGCGCACCCGCAGCAAGCCGAACAGATAGCCGGGGAGCTCAGACGGCAACGCCAGCTGGATCAACAGCGCGATCGGAAAATCCACGTGCGCCGGCAGCCGCTCCAGGTAGAAATCGCCGAGCCGGGCCGAGGCCAGGCTGCGTACCAGCGGGCGCCCGAAGACGCGGCCCATGCCATAGGCGCAGGCGCCGCCCAGCAGCCAGCCCAGCCACAGCAGCACGATGGTGACCGTGCGCCCCCAGCTGTACACCGCGACCGGCACCAGCAGCGCGCTGGAGAAGAACGCGAGCAGGGCCGACACCGCCGACAGCAGCACGAACAGCACGCCGCCCCACAACGGATGCGCCTGGATCACCGGCCTGGCCGCATCCAGCACTTGCTGCAGCAGCGCGTACAGCGAATCGAACGACAGCAACAACGCCAGCAGCGCGCACACCAGCAACAGCGCGAGCGCGCGCCGCCAATGCTGGCCCCATCGGGGGATTCGGCTGCCGGCGCTGTTCTTGTCCATGGGTGGGCGCACAAACCTGCGAGGGAAGAAGGGGAAGCGGAAGCCGAGGCGCGCGGCGGTCAGTCCTACGCGTGGCGCCGGACACCAGCGTACCTCCTGACGCGGTCCCCGTTCACTCCGCCGGAAGGAATGCAGCCGCCTCAACGGGCTCGACGCCCGGTGTGGCGCGGCGGAAAGTTACTCCGCGCCCCGCTTTTTCAACCCTTGTTTTCCAACCTACGACCCTTCCCGCGGTGGCAACAGTTCCTCAAGGAAGAATGCAGCGAGTTCGGAACGCCCGGCCAGGCCCGACTTCAGGTAAACCGCGCTGGACTGCACGCGCGCCGTCTTCTCGGTCGTATTGCGCACGACCGCGATGTCCTTGAGGCTGAAGCCCTTGAGCAGCAGGAACGCCACTTCCTTCTCCGCCGCCGACAGGCTCCACTGGTCCAGCTGCCTTCCGATCGAGCGCGACAGGCCTTCCACGTATTTCTTGGACTCGGCCTGCCAGTCGTCCGCCTGCTGTCGCAAGGCCGCGAGGTCGCGGCTTTGCGAGGCCAGTCGCAACCGAAGTTGCCATGCGCCGCGCAGCAGGTAGAGCGCGCCGGAGCACGCCGCCACGGCGAGCGTCGCCTCCACGGCGACATGCCACCAGGTCACCCCTTCGCGCAGATCAACCAGCAAGTCGAGAGCCGCCAGCACCGAGATCACCGCCAGTACCAGCGCCGTTACCACTCGTTCCCTCGTGCTCACTCCCGCCTCCTCTGCCAGGCCGCCCGCTTCGGGCGAATCACTGCAACCACGTCAGTCGTCTTCGTCCTCACCCGAGGACGCAAGGCCCGACGCTTCCTCGCCTGCCTCCGCACCTGTTTCCCCGGTCTCACCCAGCTGCAGCGTGCGTCCGAGAAACTGCAGTGTGCGCGTATCCGCCTGGTAATTCAGGAGCAGATAGGCCATGCAGGCACCGGCCAGCCACAGGAAGGCCACCCCCTGCCAGGGCCGCGAGGATACCGGGGCCGTGCTGGCCGCCAACCCCCGCTTGCGACCGTTGACCATGCTCATGGCCAGCGCATCGCGGTGCCGCAAGGCATGCACCAACAGGCCTCCCAGATGGAGCACGACCGTGGCCAGGAAGGCGTTGGCCAGCAGCTCGTGCACGTCCTTCAGCGCCTCGTTGCCGCCGTTGGCCATCAGGTAGCCGGTCACCCCCAGCCCCAGGCCCATGCCCACCATCAGCACGGCCGCCCAGCTGGAGGCAGGGTTGTGTCCGGCCCAGCGCCCCGTGCTGCC
>JAKFDG010000362.1:0-5325 GCA_036677285.1 Pseudoxanthomonas sp. | reverse complement strand
AGAAGCGATGGTCGAAGAACCGGCCATCGGAAACGAGGAGATCGAGGAAGCCCCCGCAGCCTCTACCGAAGCCGATACCGTGGCGGTGGAAGAGCCGACCGATATCGTCGAAGCACCGAGCGACATCGCGCCGGAAGAACCGGCAGTGGAGACAGAGGTGGAAGAAACGACCGAGGTCGAGGCAATGGAAACGGGCGAGCCGATCGACGCCTCCGGCGGCGACGAGGCAGAGGAAGAAGTGGCTGTGGCGAGCGCGACCGAGGCCATGCAGGCACTTCCCGACGATGCGCTCGATTTCACCGAGCTGGACCGCGACCTGGTCGATATCTTCGTGGAGGAAGGCAACGACCTGCTCGACCATTCCGATGGATTGCTGGCGAAACTGCGCAATACGCCGGAGGACCGTTCCCTGGTCACCGGATTGCAGCGCGACCTGCACACCATCAAGGGTGGCGCGCGCATGGCCGGGATCAATGCCATTGGCGACCTGGGCCACGCGATCGAATCCCTGCTGGAGCAGGTGGCCGCGCAACGCGTCGAATTGGACCGCGACAGCGTGGGCCTGCTTGAGCGCGGCTTCGATGGCCTGCATGGCCTGGTGGCCAGGGTGGGTGCGCATCGCAAGGCGCCGATGCCGACCGCGCTCATCGCCGAGTTCGAGAGGCGCGCGCATCCGGATGCGGCTCCGGCCGACGTCGCGGCGCAGCCGGAAACCGCGACCACCGCCGAGCGTGCGCAGGCGATAGTCCTGTCGCCGCTTTCGGCGCCGATCGAAACCGCGGTCTTCGGCGAAGACGAGGCGTTGCCTTTCGCCGCGCAGGAACAGGTGCGCGTCCGTGCCGACCTGCTCGACCGCCTGGTCAACAACGCCGGCGAAGTGGCGATCTATCGCTCGCGCCTGGAACAGCAGTTGGGCGCGTTCCGTGGCGCCATGGCCGAACTCGACCGCACCAATACCCGCCTGCACGACCAGTTGCGTCGTCTCGACCTGGAAACCGAGGCGCAGATCGTGGCCCGCTACCAGCGCGAGCACGACAAGCGCGACCCGACCTTCGATCCGCTCGAGCTCGACCGTTTCTCCACCTTGCAGCAACTCAGCCGCGGCCTGGCTGAATCGGCCGCCGACTTGACCGGTCTGCAGGGCGTGCTCGACGACCTGGCGCGCCAGTACGACAGCCTGCTGCACCAACAGTCGCGGGTCAGCTCGGAGCTGCAGGACGGCCTGATGCGCGCGCGCATGGTGCCGTTCGATGGCCTGGTGCCGCGTCTGCGCCGGGTCCTGCGCCAGGCGGCGATCGATACCGGAAAACAGGTCAAGCTGCAGCTCGATGGCGCCCACGGCGAACTCGACCGCAACGTGCTGGAACGCATGACCGCACCGCTAGAGCACATGCTGCGCAACGCGGTCGCGCATGGCCTGGAATCGCCGAAGTCGCGTCGCAAGAAGCACAAGCCGGAAGAAGGCACCGTGCAGATCGCGCTGCGCCGCGAAGGCGCGGAAATGGTGCTGCAGGTGTCCGACGACGGCGCCGGCATCGACCATGCCGCGATCCGCCGCCGCGCCGAACAGCGCGGGATGGTGCAGCCTGATACGGTCATGGGCGATGCCGATCTCGAGCGTCTGATCCTGGAGTCCGGCTTCAGCACCTCCGACAACATCAGCCAGCTCGCCGGCCGTGGCGTGGGCATGGACGTGGTCTACAGCGAAGTCCGCCAGCTTGGTGGCTCGCTGGAGATCGCTTCCGAATCCGGAAAGGGTACCGCCTTCACCTTGCGCTTGCCGCAGACCCTGGCCGTCACCCAGGCGGTGTTCGTGCAGATCGGCGACACCCAGTTCGCGGTGCCGGTTGCGGCGGTGAGCGGGGTCGGGCGGATCGCCCGCGACCGTTTCGAGACACCGGGCGCGGTCTATCTGTACGGCGGCGAGGAATACCTGCTGTACGACCTGGGCACGCTGGTCGGACAGGGACCCGCACGCGCCGAAGGCCAGCCGCAGGTTCCGCTGCTGCTGGTACATGCCGGCGACCTGCGCGCGGCGGTGGCCGTGGACCAGGTGCTGGGCAACCGCGAAATCGTGGTCAAGCCGGTCGGTCCGCAGATCGCATCTGTGCCGGGCATCTACGGCGCCACCATCACCGGCGATGGCCGCATCGTGGTCATCCTTGACGTCGCCCCGCTGGTGCGGCGCCATATCCTGCAACCGCAACTCTTCGTCACCGATACGCCGGCGCCGGAAGAGCGGCGCGTGCCGCTGGTGATGGTGGTGGACGATTCGCTGACCATGCGCAAGGTCACCGGGCGCGTGCTGGAGCGGCACAACTTCGAAGTCTCCGTGGCCCGTGACGGCGTCGAGGCGCTGGAGCGCCTGGAAGAACGCGTGCCCGACCTGATGCTGCTCGACATCGAGATGCCGCGCATGGACGGTTACGAACTGGCGACCGCGATGAAGGCCGATCCGCGCTTCAAGGATGTGCCGATCGTGATGATCACCTCGCGAACCGGCGAGAAGCACCGCCAGCGCGCTTTGGAGATCGGCGTGCAGCGTTACATGGGCAAGCCATACCAGGAGCTGGATCTCATGCGCAACGTCTACGACCTGCTGGGGATAGCCCGTGCCCGTGAGTGACGTGAGCCTTCCCGCATCCGGTCCGGGCACATCGCCCGGCCGCCGCGTCGTGTTGCTGGCCCGGCCGGGACCGGCGCGCGAGCATCTGCGCCAGGCCCTGCATGAAGCTGGCGCCGTGATCGTGCTGGAGGACGATCCCAATACCCTCGACGGCCAGGCCCTTGACGATGCCTCGCCGCAGGTAGTGCTGGTGGCGCTGGAATCGGCGATCGAGGACAGCCTGTCGCGCTTCGACCATGTGCTGCACGATCCGTCGGTCGCGGTGATATTCGACGAGGCCGAGCTGGCGGCGCGGCGCGAAGGTTGGGAAGCCAAGCGCTGGGCCCGGCACTTGTCCGCGAAATTGAACGGCCATGCCGACGTGCTGCCGCCCGGTGGCGAGCTCGATGCGACCCAGCCCGAACCCGGCTTGCCACCCACGCCCGCGCAGATCCACGCTGATGCCGCCATCCAGCCGCATCTGGAAGAGGCCCGCGATATCGCCTCCGAGCTGCCGCGCGGTGGACTGGAAGCGACCGTCGCGACGTCGGTATCGACCCTTGAGCTCACGATGGAGCCCGAGGGCTGGCAGCCGCCTGTCGGCTTGGGTCGCGGTGTGCCACCGCTCGACGGCTTCGAGCCGCAGGCGACGGAACCCCGATCGTCGCTGGAACTGGAATCACTGGAACCTGTCTCTTCAGGCAATGGCAGGCGTGGCGCGGTGGTGCTGTTGGCCGGCATCGGCGGCCCCGACGCGGTGCGCAAGCTGCTGGCCGAACTGCCTGCGGAATTTCCCCATCCGATCCTGGTACAACTGCGCCTGGATGGTGGCCGCTACGACAACCTGGTCAAGCAGATGGGGCGCATCTCGGCGCTGCCGGTGCACTTGGCCAAGGCCGGCGAGATTGCCCGCGCCGCACACGTTTACGTGCTGCCCAATGATGTGGCGGTGACCGTCAACGAGGGAGCGCTCCACTTCGCTGCGGGCGCGTTGGTGATCGACGACCTGATCGCGGCCCTGCCACCGGCCGAAAGCGCGGTGCTGCTGCTCAGCGGCAGCGATCCTTCCCAGGTCGACGTCGTGATCGGGCTGGCCGCCCAGGGCGGCTTCGTGGCCGGACAGTCGCCGCAAGGCTGTTACGACCCGGCGGCGTCCAAGGCATTGGCTGCACGCGGCGGAGAAGTAGCCACGCCGGCGGAACTGGCGGCACGTCTGGTCGCGCATTGGGCCGGCTGACGAACACTGAATCGAGCTTGTTGGATTGAAGCACGCTGGATCGAAGCACCCAGGTTGAGCACTCAGGATTCAAGGAAAACAGATGGCAAGTTCCAATGACGAAATCCGTGGGGTACTGGTGCAGGCCGGCGAAGAACGCATGCTGCTGCCCAATGCCACCGTTGCCGAAGTGCTCGCGCGCGTCCCGGTGGAGCCGATCGCCGATGTGCCGGCCTGGTTGCAGGGAAACATCCTCTGGCATGGCCGGCAGGTCCCGCTGGTCTCATTCGCGCAGCTGACCGGCATGGGCAGCGAAAGCGTGGCCGCCAACAGCAAGATCGTGGTGCTGAAATGCCTCAGCGGCAGCGAGGCGATGCCTTACTTCGCACTGCTGACGCAATCGTTCCCGCGCCTGATCTCGGTGCCGCGCGATGGCCTGCTGGCCGACGCCACCGAAGAACGCCTGCCTGCGGGTGTACAGATGCGAGTGCTGTTGGGCGATGAAGCGGCGCTGCTGCCGGACCTGGAAAGCATCGAGGTCATGATCGGCGAAGCGCTGGCGGCGGTGGCGTAACGATCCGAAACCCATACGGCCGAGCCTGCTCGGCTGCTCTCCGCGCAGGATCAGAGCCAGTCGAGCAAGCCCTGCTCTACAAGTCGCCGAATCGCGATTGCAGGGCCGCGATCGCGGCCAGTCCCGCGGTCTCGGTGCGCAGGATGCGTGGCCCCAGTTGCAGGCCGGAAAAGCCTGCCCCGCGCAGGGTCTCGCGGTCACGCGGCGACCAGCCGCCTTCCGGGCCGATGGCGATCGCGATCGAGTGCGTGCCCAGGGCCGCAAGCGTGGCCAGCCTGTACTCGCCCGCCGGGTCCAGGGTGAGTTTCAAGGAGCCTTCAGTGATCGCCGCGGATGCCCGTGCCAGTGCGGTCGGCGCGGCGAGTTCCGGCACGCGCGCGCGGCCGGATTGTTCGCAGGCCGAAACGATCACGCTGCGCCAGTGCGCCATGCGCTTTTCGGTGCGTTCCGCATCCAGCTTCACTTCGGTGCGCTCGGCCAGCACCGGCACGATCCCTGCCACACCCAGTTCGGTGGCTTTCTGCAGGATCAGGTCCATCTTCTCTCCGCGGGCGATGCCCTGCACCAGGAGGATGCGCAGCGGGGATTCGTTGTCGACCGGAGTAACCGAAAGGATTTCCACAGTGACTTCACGCTTGCCCGCAGTGGCGATGCGCGCGCGGTAGTCGCTGCCGTCGTTGTTGAACAACACGCATTCGTCGCCTTCGCGCAGGCGCAGCACGCGGACCAGGTGCGCGACCGCGGATTCGGGCAAGGTGACTTTCGTTCCCGGCGAGAGCGCGGCGTCCACGTGGCAGCGGGTCAGGCGCATGCGACGGCCTCGTCGATAACGGCGCGCGTGGTTTCGGCCAGCAAGGCGAGCTGCTGGTCGTCGATGCAGTACGGCGGCATCCAGTACAGCACGTCGCCGAGCGGGCGCAGCACCACGCC
>JAKFDG010000361.1:0-1686 GCA_036677285.1 Pseudoxanthomonas sp. | reverse complement strand
GCGCTGACCGCGCGTTATTCCCTCGATGGCGTGCACAAGGTCGAGCGCCGCGAGGCCGAGGTGAACTACCAGTACATCAAGGACCTGGCGAATTACCCGGCGGAAGCCAAGAGCAAGACCCAGCCGATGCAAGTGACCTGGGAGGGCGAGATCGAAGCGCTCAGCCCGGGCCGGCATACGTTCTCGCTGTATTCCAGCGAATACGCCAAGCTGTGGATCGATGGCAAGCTGGTGATCGACCGCTGGCGCCAGAACTGGAACCCGTGGCACCACGAGTTCGCGCTGGACCTGCAACCGGGCCAGCGCCACAAGCTGAAGATCGAGTGGAAACTGATCGATCCCAGCTACATCGCGCTGCTGCACCGCGACCCGCTGCCCGCCGCAGAGGCCAAGGATCTGTCGCTGTGGTCCGAAGCCGGACAGATGATCGATTACTACTTCGTGGCCGGCGACTCGTCTGACCAGGTCATCGCAGGCTATCGCCAGCTGACCGGCAAGTCGGTGCTGCTGCCGAAATGGGCCTACGGCTTCTGGCAGAGCCGCGAACGCTACAAGTCGCAGGACGAACTGGTCGGCGCGCTGGCTGAATACCGCAAGCGCCAGCTGCCCATCGACAACATCGTGCTGGACTGGTCGTACTGGCCGCAGGACGCCTGGGGCTCGCACGATTTCGACAAGACCCACTTCGCCGATCCGGATGGCATGGTCAAGCAGGTGCACGACCTGCACGCACAGATCATGATCTCGGTGTGGCCCAAGTTCTATCCCACCATCGCCAACTACAAGGAACTGGATGCCGCCGGTTTCATGTACAAGCGCAATGTGGAAGTGGGTGAGAAGGACTGGATCGGCGAGGGCTATCTGAGTTCGTTCTACGATCCGTATTCGGAAAAAGCGCAAGCCATCTACTGGCGGCAGATCAACGAGAAGCTCAACAGCAAGGGCTTCGACGCCTGGTGGCTGGACGCGGATGAGCCGGATCTGCATTCCAATCTCGACGTCGGCGAGCGCAAGGCACGCACTACGCCGACCGCGTTGGGTCCATCGACCGAGTTCTTCAATTCGTATCCGCTGCCGCACACGCAAGGCGTGTACCGCGGCGACCGCGCCGCCGATCCGGACAAGCGCGTGTTCATCCTGTCGCGCAAAGGCTATGCCGGGACCCAGCGCAATGCGGTGGCGGTATGGAGTGGCGATATCGTTTCGCGTTGGGACGACATGCGCGATCAGATTTCCGCCGGCGTCAATCTGTCGATGTCGGGCCTGCCGAACTGGACCTTCGATATCGGCGGCTTCGCGGTGGAGAAGCGCTATGAGAACCAGGATCCGGCGCATCTTCCGGAATGGCGCGAACTCAACACTCGCTGGTTCCAGTTCGGCGCGTTCGTGCCGCTGTTCCGTTCGCATGGCCAGCTCCCGTATCGCGAGATCTGGAACATCGCCCCGGAAGGCACGCCGTATTACGACAGCATGGCCTACTACAACCGCCTGCGTTACACGCTGCTGCCCTACGTCTACACGCTGGCTGGCGACACCTATCATCACGACGGCAGCATGATGCGCAGCCTGGCGATGGATTTCCCGGGCGACGCCAAGGTCCGTGACATCAACGACCAGTACCTGTTCGGGCCCGCGTTCCTGGTGGCTCCGGTGACCACGTTCAAGGCGACACAGCGTCCGGTCTAT
>JAKFDG010000360.1:0-3894 GCA_036677285.1 Pseudoxanthomonas sp. | reverse complement strand
ACCCGGGTGGCGCGCGAAGTGGGCACCGACGGCAGGCTCGGCGGCCAGGCGCAGGTGCCGGGCGTGGCCGGCACCTGGAAGGACCTGACCGACAGCGTGAACATGATGGCCTCCAACCTCACCGCCCAGGTGCGCAATATCGCGGAAGTGACGACCTCGGTGGCCAACGGCGACCTGTCGAAGAAGATCACCGTGGATGTGCGCGGGGAAATCCTGCTGCTGAAGGAAACCATGAACACCATGGTCGACCAGTTGCGCGCCTTCGCCTCCGAGGTGACCAGGGTCGCGCGGGAGGTGGGCATGGAAGGGCGCCTGGGCGGCCAGGCCTTCGTCACCGGCGTGGCCGGTACCTGGAAGGACCTGACCGACAGCGTGAACATGATGGGCTCCAACCTCACCGATCAGGTGCGCAACATCGCCACCGTGACCACCGCGGTGGCCAACGGTGACCTGTCGAAGAAGATCACCGTGGACGTCAAGGGCGAGATCCTGGAACTGAAGAACACCATCAACACCATGGTGGACCAACTCAACAGCTTCTCGGCGGAAGTGACGCGGGTGGCGCGCGAAGTGGGCACGGAAGGCAAACTCGGCGGCCAGGCGGTGGTACGCGGCGTCTCGGGTACCTGGAAAGACCTGACCGACAACGTGAACTTCATGGCCGCCAACCTGACCAGTCAGGTGCGTGGCATCGCCAAGGTGGTGACGTCGGTGGCCACCGGCGACCTGAAACGCAAGCTGACCGTGGAGGCCAAGGGCGAGATGGCGGACCTGGCCGACACCATCAACAACATGACCGACACCCTGGCCCTGTTCGCCGACCAGGTGACCTCGGTGGCGCGCGAGGTGGGGGTCGACGGCAAGCTCGGCGGCCAAGCGAACGTGCCGGGCGCGGCTGGCACCTGGAAGGGGCTGACCGATAACGTCAACCAGCTGGCCGCCAACCTCTCCACCCAGGTGCGCGCCATCGCGGAAGTGGCCACGGCCGTGACCAAGGGCGATCTGACCCGCTCCATCAAGGTGGAGGCCCGGGGCGAAGTGTCCGAGCTGAAGGACAACGTCAACGAGATGATCCGCAACCTGCGCGAAACCACCCAGCAGAACGCGGAGCAGGACTGGCTCAAGACCAACCTGGCCAAGTTCACCCGGCTGTTGCAGGGCCAGCGCGACCTCACGGCGGTGTCGAAAACGGTGCTTTCCGAACTGGCGCCGCTGGTCAACGGTCAGCATGGCGTGTTCTACATGATGGATGACCAGCCCGAAGCGCCGCGGCTGCAACTCCTCTCGGCCTATGCCTTCAAGGAGCGCAAGAACCTCGCCAATCAGTGGGCGCTCGGCGAGGGCCTGGTCGGCCAGTGCGCCGCCGAGAAGCAGCGTATCCTGCTCACCAATGTGCCGGGCGACTACATCGAGATCAGCTCCGGCCTCGGCGAGGCACGGCCGCTCAATATCATCGTGTTGCCGATCATCTTCGAAAACAAGGTCAGGGCGGTGGTCGAACTGGCTTCATTCACGCTGTTCAGCCCGATTCACCAGGCCTTCCTCGACCAGCTCGGCGAGTCCATCGGCATAGTGCTGAATACGATCGAAGCCAACATGCGCACCGAGGAATTGCTCAAGCAGTCCCAGTCGCTGGCGCAGGAACTGCAGAGCGGTCAGGAGGAACTGCGCCAGACCAATGAGGAGCTGGAGGAGAAGGCGCGCCTGCTCGAGGAGCAGAAGATCGAGGTGGAACGCAAGAACCGCGAGGTGGAGACGGCGAAGATGGCCTTGGAGGATAAGGCCGAGCAGCTCAGCCTGACCTCCAAGTACAAGTCGGAATTCCTCTCCAACATGTCGCACGAATTGCGCACGCCGCTCAACAGCCTGTTGATCCTCGCCCAGCAACTGGCCGAGAACGCGGAAAGCAATCTCAACCAGAAGCAGGTCGAGTATGCCAAGACGATTCAGGGTTCGGGCAAGGATCTGCTCGAGCTGATCAACGAAATCCTGGATCTATCCAAGATCGAGTCGGGCACGGTCGCGCTGGACCTCGCCGAGTTGTCGTTCGGCAGGGTGGCCGAGCAACTCGAACGCACCTTCCGCCATGTGGCGGACAGCCGCGGACTCGGCTTCGCGGTCGAGGTGGCGGCGGGTTTGCCCGACACGCTGTACACCGACGAGAAGCGTCTGCTGCAGGTGTTGAAGAACCTGCTCTCGAATGCCTTCAAGTTCACCGACAAGGGCCGGGTTGCGGTGCGCCTCGAGCGGGTGTCCTCCGGCTGGAGTGTGGACCACCCGGATTTGAACAACACCGAGTCGGTGATCGCCTTCGCCGTGACCGATACCGGCATCGGTGTGCCGGCCGAGAAGCAAAAAATCATTTTCGAGGCATTCCAGCAGGCCGATACCGGCACCGCCCGGAAGTACGGCGGCACCGGCCTGGGGCTGTCCATCAGCCGCGAGATAGCACGGCTGCTCGGCGGTGAACTGCGGCTCACACACAGCGAGGCCGGCAACGGCAGCACCTTCGTCCTGTTCATTCCACTACGCCCGTCCGCGGCAGGGCAGGGTGGCCGGGGCAGCCTGCCAACCGGAAGCAGCGGCGAGATCCGGCGCATCGACTTGGCGGCGGCGCCCGCCGAGGTGGCTCGCTCGATCCGCGGGGACGGGGAGGCGCAAGCTGCCCAGGTTTCCACCGAGTGGACGGCGCGGGAGCCGCTGCCGGCAGCCGAGGTGGCCGACGACCGGATGGGTATCAACCCTGGCGATCGCACGCTGCTGATCGTCGAGGACGACGTCAAGTTTGCCCGCATCCTGCTCGATACGGCGCGGCAGAAGGGCTTCAAGGGCATAGTCGCCACACAGGGTACGGCGGCGCTCGAGTTGGCCGAGCGGTTCACGCCGACGGCCATCACGCTCGACCTCGAGCTGCCCGATATCGATGGTTGGGTGGTGCTGGAACGCCTGAAGCGTAACCCGGTCACTCGGCACATACCGGTGGAGATCATCTCGGCCGAAGATAATCGGTTGCGCGGGCTGCGCTATGGCGCATTCGAGTACCTGGTCAAGCCGGTGACGGCAGATGCGATCCATAAGGCATTGGCCGAAGTGAAGAAGTTCGCCGAGCTGGAGGTGAAGGAGCTGCTAGTTGCCGACGCCGACGAGGCCCATCGGAACACCATCATCGGACTGATCGGCAACGGCGACGTCCGGGTCAAGGCGGTGGCGACCGGCAAGGAAGCGCTGGCGGCGCTGAAGAAGAAGCGCTACGACTGCATGGTGCTGGATCTCAACCTGGGCGACATGTCCGGTGCCAAACTGCTCGAGTCGGTCCAGGCGAATGAGCTGACGCGGGACGTGCCGATCATCGTCTACGGGCTGAACGAACTGCCCAAGGAAGAGCAGGACTGGCTCAAGGCGCTGGCCGGCAAGGGCATCGTCAAGGATGTGCATTCGCCTGAGCGGCTGCTCGACGAAACCGCGCTATTCCTCCATCGCATCGTCTCCAGGCTACCGGAGGACCGGCGCAAGATGCTGGAAAAGCTCTACCAGAGCGCTGACAGCCTGGCCGGCAAGAAGGTCCTGGTGGTGGACGATGACGTACGCAACATCTTTGCCCTGACCAGCGTGCTCGAGCGCAACAAGATGGAGGTCGTCTCGGCGGAAAATGGCCGGACGGCGATCGAGCTGCTGAAGAAGAGCGCCGACACGGACATAGTGCTGATGGACATCATGATGCCGGAGATGGACGGCGTCGAAACCATGCGCCAGATCCGCAAGATCAAGAAATTCGAGGCGCTGCCCATGATCGCGCTCACCGCCAAGGCGATGAAGGGCGATCGCGAGAAGTGCATCGAGGCGGGTGCCTCCGACTACGTGAGCAAGCCGGTGGACACCGACCAACTGCTCTCG